>NZ_JAAAHR010000171.1:0-20356 GCF_009908215.1 Nonomuraea sp. K271
GAAGACCGCCTGGCCGGCGGGCTTCAGCCCGGCGGAGAGCAGGATCAGGAACGGGCCGACGAAGACCAGAGCGATCGCCGTCAGCAGGATGTACATCCCGGCGCGGCGCAGTCTCATGGGCAGGCTCATGGCACGACCGTCCGTCCGCGGGTGAGCCGGTAGTTGAGGATGGCCATGGCGATCATCAGCACCCAGAGCACCAGCCCCATCGCGCTGGCGTAGCCCATCTCGTAGTGCTCGAACGCCGCCGACCAGATGTAGTAGCCGAGGGTGAGGGTGGCGTCCTGCGGGCCGCCTCTGGTCATCACGTAGATGGAGGTGAAGGCCTGCATGGCGTCGAGCATCTCCACCGTCACCGCGACCGCGATGTAGGGCACCATCAGCGGCACCGTGATGTGACGCAGCCGGTGCCAGGCGGTGGCGCCGTCGACCTTCGCGGCCTCGTACAGGTTGGTGGGGATGGTCTGCAGTCCGGCCAGATAGATCATCATGTAGAAACCCATGCTTTTCCAGCCCTCGACCAGCACGAGCGCGGGCAGCGCCCAGAAGGGGTGGAGGAGGTACTGGATGGGCTGGTCGAGCAGCCCTGCCGCGGTGAGGATCCAGTTGAGCACGCCCTGCTGGTGGAAGACGTACTCCCAGGCGACGCCGACGGCGACCATCGAGGTCACGACCGGTAGGTAGTAGAGCATCCGGAACGTCCTGATGCCGGGGAGTCTCTGGTTGACCAGTACGGCGAGCAGCAGCGGCACCACCACCAGCAGCGGGAACATGCCCACCAGGAAGAGCAGCGAGTTGAGCAGTGCGGTCCAGAACCTGCCGTCTCCGACGATCCTGGTGAAGTTCTCCATCCCTATGTAGACCGGCTGGGACACCACGTCGTACTCGAGGAACGACAGCTGGATCGCGGTGACCGCCGGCCAGGCGAAGAACACGCCGAACAGGACGAGCGCCGGGATCACGAACAGGTAGGGCGTGTACCACCGCTGCCCTGGGATCCGGCCGGCGGCCATCGCATCACATCCTTTTTGCCGTCCTAAGATTTGATAAAGGCTGGCCAGAATTTGGGGAAGCGTACATTCGGCTGATCTAGACGGTCAAGACCGCGCCCCTTGACGTTCCGTTGTGAGGCTGACATGGTGCCGAAAGTGGCGATTAAGGACGGCCATATCTTGCAGGAGGCTCGCGGAGATGACTCGATGTGCCTTAACGATCGGCGCGCTTGCGCTGTCCCTCTTCACCGCCGGCTGCGTCGCCGGCACCTCGCCCCAGACCGCCGCGGCGCCCGCGGACGACCCGCCCTTCGAGGGTGAGGTCGAGTTCTGGACGATCAACCTGAAGAAGAACTACAGCGACTACATCACCGGCCTCATCGCCCAGTACGAGAAGGAACACCCCAAGGTCAGCATCAAGTGGGTGGACGTCCCCGGCCAGGAGAGCGCGACCAAGCTGCTCGCCGCCGTGGCCAGCGGTGACGTGCCCGACGCGGTCAACGTCAACTCGGTCGAGCTGGGCAGGTTCGTCCCGTCACTCGAACCGCTCGACGCCTACTTCGGCCAGAAGGACCTGGCGGACTTCCAGCCCAACCTGGTCGAGCCGATGCGGATGAACGGCAAGCTCTACGCCGTGCCCTGGTACAACGGCGGCGCCCCGGTCGCGATGTACCGCAAGTCGGTGGTCTCCAAGGCCGGCTTCGACGAGAAGGCGCCGCCCACGTCCTGGTCCGAGGCTCTCAAGCTGGCCGACACGGTCTACGACAAGACCAAGGTCAACGGCACCAACACCATCCCCGACCACACCGCGCTGCGCTACCACGGCGTCCCCCTGCTGACCGACGACAAGAAGAAGGCGGCGTTCAACACGCCCGAGGCGGTCGCCGTGCTCGAGATGTTCAAGAAGAGCTACGACAGGCACGGCATCGCGCCAGGGGCCGTCTCCAAGGACATCCGCAACCTGCCGCAGTCGCTGGAGAACGGCCAGGTGGCCTTCAAACCGATGGCCAACGCCGCCGAGCTGCTCAACATCCAGAAGAACGCCCCCGAGGTCTACGAGGACCTCGCCATCACCGAGCCGGTGAGGATGAGCTCCGGCGGTTACATGCTGCTCGCCCAGCAGGCCTTCTCCATCCCCGCGGCCTCCACGCACAAGAAGGCCGCCGCCGAGTTCATCAAGTACTTCACCAACGGCGCCAACCAGCTGGCCTTCTGCAAGATCGTGCCGATCTACCCGTCCACGGTCTCCTCGACCAAGGACCCCTTCTTCACCGAGGCCGAGGGCGACGATCCGATGGCCGCCGCCCGCCAGGTGATCGTCAAGGGGCTGCCGCAGCTGCAGTACGTCCCGCTCGGCACCACCAAGGACGCCGAGCTCGCCGAATACCTCATGGAAGAGGTCAGAGCCTTCCTCCAGGGATCCCAGAGCGCCGAGGAAGCACTCGACGCCGCCGAGAAAAAATGGAATGACGCACTTGCCTGAACTCCGCATCGGCATCATCGGCGCCGGCCTCATGGGCCGCGGCCACGCCGAGGTCTTCGCCGCCCATCCCAGGATCCAGATCACCGCGGTCGCCCGCCGGCCGCTCGAACACGCTCCAGGAGCGACCGTCTACCCCGGCTACCAGGAGCTGCTCGACTCCGGCACGGTGGACGCGGTCTCCATCACCACCCCCGACCACCTGCACGCCGACGTCATGGTGGCCGCCGCCCGCGCGGGCGTGCACATCCTGGTCGAGAAGCCGTTCACCACCACGGTGGCCGACGCCGACCGCGCCGTCTCCGCCATCCGGTCGGCCGGCGTCGTGGCCATGTGCCTGTTCAACCACCGGTGGGTGCCGGCGTACGCGCAGGCCAAGGACCAGATGCGGGCGATCGGCGAGCCGGTCGTGGGCTACGCCCGCAAGGACGACACCATTCACGTGCCCACCGAGATGCTCGGCTGGGCCGACGAGACCACCTGCGCCTGGTTCCTGTCCAGCCACGACGTCGACCTGATGACCTGGCTGTACGACGACGAGGTGGTCGAGGTGTTCGCCACGGCCAGATACGGCAAGCTGCGCGGCCGGGGCATCGACACCCCCGACGCCATGCAGATCCAGGCCAGGTTCGGCCGGGGCGCGGTCGCCACGTTCGAGTCGGCCTGGATCTACCCCGACACCTTCCCCACCATGGTGGACAGCTACGTCACCGTGGCCGGCGAGACGGGCGTCATCCAGCTCGACCGCCAGAAGGAGAACATCCAGGTGGCCACGGAGGACGGCTACGCCTATCCCAGGAACATGTTGCAGCGGGTGGTGCACGGGGTGCCGGCGGGGGCCTACCGCGACGCGATCCACCACTTTGTGGACTGCGCGATCGCGGGGACCGAGCCGCTGATCACCGTGGAGAGCTCCCGGCACGTGACCGCGGTCCTGGCGGCCGCGCACGAGTCGGCCCGTACGGGGAAGCCGGTGAAGCTCTGATGGGGACGGATGTCACGTACGTGGAGAAGCCGCCGCACGTGGACCCGGTGCGGATGCGGCACATCACCGACGAGGCGCTGCTCGCCGAGCTGGGCGTGACGTCGGTGGCGCAGGCGCGGCCGTGGCGGCGGCGCGACCCGGTGTGGCCGCGGCCCCGCCCCGAGGACGTGGCGGAGGCGGACCGGCTGGTCGGCACCGAGGTGGACTTCCTCGACAAGGGCCACGGCCGCTCCCGGCTGTACGGCTTCCACTACCTCAGGTGGATGATGCCCCTGGTGTCGGCCTACGCGCAGACCGGCGACCCCCGCTACGCCCGCGAGTGGGACCGCTTCTTCCGCCAGTGGTACGCCGGCCGTGACCTGGTCGAAGGCGACTGGCCGGGGCTCGACGTGGTGTGGTACTCCCTCGGCGTCGCCTCCCGCTCGATGCACGTCACCCGGGCGCTGGCCGTCTTCGGCACCGAGCCCGCGCTCAGCGACGCGTGCTGGCTGGAGATGACGAAGACCGTGGTGGGCGGCGCCCGGTGGGCGGCCGAGGAGCACGACGAGTTCCGGCACGGCAACTGGCAGTTCGCCACCGTCTGCGAGCTGCTGCACGTCGCCCGCGTGTTCGCCGACCTGCCCGAGTCGGGGCAGTGGGCCGAGGTGGCCAGGGCGCGCATCCTGGAACACCTGGAACGTGACGTGCGCGAGGACGGCGGCCACCACGAGCGCTCCCCCGGCTATCACGGCATGTGCCTGGGGGGCGTGCAGCGGGCCGCGTCCGTCGACCCCGACCTGGTCGCCCACCCGCGTTTCCGCGCCATGCACGACTGGCTGGCCTCGCTGACGACCTCGGGCGGCTGGGTGCCGCACCTGCAGGACAGCGGCGTGGTCTGGCCCGCCGAGATGATGCGGACCGGGGAGGAACTGCTGGGCGAGCCGGTGGTGCCCGTGAAGGGCTCGCACGCCCTGGAGGACAGCGCGTACACGATCTTCCGCTCCGGCACCCTGCACACCGTGATCAACCACGGGCCTTACATCGGCCACGAACTGGAGCCGCACAGCCACCACGCGGCGCTCGACTTCGTGTTGTCCGGCTGGGGGGTGCCGCTGGCCTGGGAGGCGGGAGGCCCGCCGTCCTACGACGACCCCGGCTACTACGACTGGTTCCAGGCGACCAGGGGCCACAACACCCTGCTCGTGCCCGGCGAGGACTACGCCGAGGACCGCAGGGCGGCCCGCGACCTGTTCCACGCGGGCGAGCACGCGGACGTCTTCGCCGGCCACCACCACGGCTACCGGGCCAGGCACGAGCGCCGGATCGTCTTCGTACGCACCGAGCCGTCCTACTGGCTGATCACCGACGAGATCGACGCGGAGGCGATCTGGCTGATCCACGGCACGTCGCCGTGGGTCGAGCACGGCCCCGGCCACGCGAGCAGCCAGGGCCCCGGGCTGCTCGTGGTGCCCGCGCAGCCGCCGGACGAGGTCACGTTCGGCAGCGGGCCGGCCAGGATGCCCGACCCCGCGACCGCCACCGCCCCGTACGGCGAGATCCACTCGCTGGGGCTGCGCCGCCGCGACGGCCGGTTCACGGTCGCCGTCTTCCCGTTCCAGGACGTACCTCCCGAGGTCCACGTGAGCCCGCCCGCCATCCGCGTGGACGGCGTGACCGACACGTTCACCGCGCACGGCTGGGCGCGGGACGGGCTCGCCGAGCACTGGGGCGGCCGATGAGCGAGGACCGGCCGGTCCTGATCGACGCGGACGTCATGCTCGGCCGCCACCCGCGTCGCGACGTGGGCGGGGGCACCGTGGCCGAGCTGCTCGCCGCGATGGACCGCGTGGGCGTCGCCGAGGCCGTGGTCGGCAGCATGACGTCGTGGCTGCACGACCCGGCCAGGGGCAACCGGGAGCTGACCGGCCTGCTCGCCGGGCAGCCCAGGCTCAGCCCGTGCTGGGTGTTGCTGCCCGACACGTGCGGGGAGACGGGCGCGGGGTTCGCCGGCGCCGCCGTCGAGGCGGGCGTGGTCGCCGTACGCGCCTTCCCGCGCGAGCACGGCTGGGACCTCGCGGGTGCCGACGCGGCTCCCGTCCTCGACGCCGTGGAGTCCGTACGGCTGCCGCTGCTCGTGGACGCGGGCCAGACCAGCTGGCAGGAGGTGGAGGCGCTCGCGCGGGCGCATCCGTGCCTGCGGATCGTCGTCGGCGGCGTGGGCTACCGGAAGTTGCGGCAGATCGCCGGCGTCCTGGACAGGACGGGCAACGTGAGCATCGGACTGGCCGACCTGTCCTCGCACCGTGGGCTGGAGTGGCTGGTCTCCCGGTTCGGCGCGGACCGGTTCGTCTTCGGCACGGGAGCGCCCTACCGCGATCCGGCCGAGGCGGTCACCCGGCTGCTCTGGTCGGAGCTCGGGCAGGCCGAGGTCGCGGCCATCGGCGCGGGCAACCTGCGCCGGCTGCTGAGGAAGGAGGTCAGAGCGGCATGAACGAGCTGACGACGGCTCTGTGGGCGCGCCGCCCGCAGCAGGCGACGAGGATCGTCGACGCGCACGCCCACGCCGGGCCGTACAGCGTGTTCTTCATCCCCGACCCCGACCCGGCCGGGATGATCGCGGTGATGGACCGGTGCGGCGTCGCGCACGCGATGCTCTCCAGCCACCTGGCGATCCAGCTCGACGCCGCCAAGGGCAACGCGGCCACCGCGGAGATCGTGGAGCGGGCGCCCGACAGGTTCACCGGCTACCTGACCGTCAACCCGTGGCAGGACCCGGTCGCCGAGCTCGAACGGTGGGGCGACGACCCGCGTTTCGGCGGGGTCAAGCTCCATCCCGACCTGCACGAATATCCGCTGACCGGCTCGCGCTACGCCCCGGTCTGGGAGTACGCGGAGCTCACCGGGCGGCCGGTGCTCACCCACACCTACTCGGGCTCGCCGTACAACGACCTGCCGCTGGTCGGCGAGGTGGCCGGGCGGCACCCGCGCGCCACGATCCTGGCGGGGCACTCGGGGGTGACGCCGCTCGGCATCGACCAGTCGATCGAGGTGGCCGAGCGGCACGAGCGGGTCATCCTGGAGGTATGCGGGTCGTACAACACGGGCGCGGCAATCGCCGGGATGGTCCGCAGACTCGGCGCGCACAGGGTCGTGTACGGATCGGACTTTCCCTTCATCGATCTGCGTATGTCGTTAGGACGGATACTGTTCTCAGATCTCAGCGACGACGACAGGGCAGCGGTACTCGGGGGCACCATCACCGCTCTGCTCGGAAAAACAGGGGCATAAAGGTTGGACGGTCTACGATCCAAGATCGCGATTGGTGTGGTGGGGCCGCACGATCTGGTCGAGCAGATCGTGCACATCGGCGCGAGCATGCCCTCGGCCGCGTCGTTCCGGCTGGTGGGCGCTCCGCATGCGGGTGAGCACGAGACCCGCGACAAGCTCGCCAAGATAGCGGGCAGCATCGACGCGGTCCTGTTCACCGGGCCGCTCCAGCACGACCTGGCGACCCAGGCGGGCGAGCTGCCGGTGCCCGCCACGTTCGTGCCGGTGAGCGGGGCCGGCCTCTACTCCAGCCTGCTGCGCGGCACGCTGTCCATGCGGATCGACCCCGCCAGGGTGAGCATCGACTCGATCGCCCGCGCCGACGTGGCCGAGGCCTACCAGGAGATCGGCGTGCCCATGAACGGCGTGCACGTCTCCGAATACCGGCAGCCCGACTCGGTGCGCGACTTCGTCGCCTTCCACGAGCGGCTCTACCGCGAGGGCGCCACCACGGCGGCGCTGACCACGGTCAGGACCGTGGCACGCAAGCTGGAGGCGGCCAAGGTGCCGGTGTTGCGGATGATGCCCACCCCGCACACGCTGCGGCTGGCCATCAACACCGCGACGCTGCTGGGCACGGGCAGCCGCCTGGAGGAGTCGCAGATCGCCATCGTGCTCGTCGAGCTCGCGGCCTCGGCCCGCCCGGCGCAGTCGGGGCCGGGCAACTACTGGCAGCAGGAGCTGAAGCTGTCGCTGCACCGGTCGCTGCTGGCCGAGGCCCGGCTCATGGGCGCGACCGTCGCCCCGCGGGAGGAGAACAGCTATGTGATCACGGCGACGGTGGGCGCCCTCTCGCAGGCCACCGACGGGTTCCGGGTGGCGCCGTTCGCCGACCGGGTGCGCGCCGACCTCGGGATGGTCGTCGAGGTGGGCATCGGGCTCGGCAACACCGCCCGCGACGCCGACGCCCACGCCCTCATCGCCGTCGAACGGGCGCGCGCGGCCGACGCCACCGCCGCCTTCCTGGTCGGCGGCGACGGCACCGCTACCTCGCTGCCGCTGCGGCAACGGCGCAGGAGGGAGCCGGTGGAGGAGCCCGCGGCCGGCTCCAAGGCGGCCAGAACGCTCGACCGGCTCCTTGAGCGGCTGGGCGACGACCCCGAGGCGATGGTGGTCGACGCGGAGAGCGTGGCCGAGGTGCTGGGCGTCGCGCCGCGCAGCGCCCGCCGCGTGTTGCAGAGCCTCGTGGAGGAAGGGCTGGCGTGGGCGCTCCCGCCGGTCAGGTCGTCGCAGGCGGGCCGGCCGCGGCAGCCGTACCGGCTGGTGTCGCGCGCCGACTAGCCCTCTTCTCCACCCCATCCGTCCCTTGCGCACGCCGACCTGCCCTCGAGCCGGAGGCCGGACGGAGGCGGCGGTCTCAGGACGGCATAGGCCGGTGGTTGCGGCGATACTCGCTGGGCGAGCAGCCGACGTGGCGCTTGAACACGCCGCGGAACACCTTCGCGCTCAGATAGCCCGAGCGGGCGGCCACCATGTCGATCGGCGCTGTGGTGGCGGTGAGCAGGACGCGGGCGTGGCGCAGCCGCAACGCGGTCAGGTGGCGCAGGAACGTCGTCCCGCGCACGTCGGCGAACAGGTGCGCGATGTAGAACGGGCTGGCGCTGACGGCGTGCGCGACCGTCGCCAGCCGCAGCCGCGGATCGGCGTAGTGGGCCGCCATGTAGCTCTCGGCCATCGACAGGATGTCGCGGGGGGCGGGCGGCATCAGCCGCCACAACGTCTCCTCGATCCAGATGTGCAGGTAGGAGCGCTCGTGGATCTGGGTCACCGTGGTGAGCTCCTCGATGGGCAGACGCGCGAACGCGTCGACCCAGTCGGTGGAGCCGCCCGTGAGCCGTCCCCGGTTGACGACGTCGACCACGAACAGCAGCTCGCCCATCAGCCAGTTGTGCAGCGTGCTCGGGGACAGGCCGCGCTCCTGGACGCACCTGTCCACCCAGCCCGCGAGCAGCCCGGCCGCGCCGCCCCTGTCGCCGGCCTGGACGCGGCGGGCCAGCTCCGCCTCGATGCGCACGGGAGGCGGCGCGCAGGAGTGCTCCTCCTGCGGCGCCGTGATGACCCTGTCGCCGCCCAGCAGCAGCTTGTAGGAGTTGGTGCGCCGGGCGTCCCGTTCGATCACCGTCGTGCTGTCTGGGCCCTCCCGCGGGGTGCCCAGGCTGACAGTCGCGGTGAGGCCGGTGGCGTTGACGATGCCCGCGCGGATCTGCTCGGCCAGCGCGGTCGCCTCCCCCATCAGCCGGTCGGGGTCGTCGCCGCTCAGCCTGACCAGCCACTCGTCGGGCGGCAGCGGCTCGCAGGACGCCGGCCGCCGTGCCGTCGCGGCGCGGACCGCGCGGTCGGCCTGGTCGAGCTGGATGCGCGCCCACTCACGGCCGTGGGCCCGCGTCGAGGCGACGTAGTCGTCGATGTCGATGAGGGCGCCGACCGTGAACTCCATACCTCCCAGGGTACGAGTGAGGTGCGCCGATATCTATGGTTTAGGCGGACCGAAAGTCGACCCGATTGATCAGTGTGCCCACGTCCTGCACGGTGGCCCGCATGACGTCCCCCTCCTTCAGCGGGGCGATCCCGGCGATGGTGCCGGTGGCGATGAGGTCGCCGGGCAGCAGCGTCATCCCGTCCGACAGGTCGGCGACCAGCTCGGGGATCCCGAACACCATCTGCTTGGTGTTGGCCCGCTGCCGCACCTCCCCGTCGACCTCGAGTGTCAGCTCCAGGTTCTGCGGGTCGGGCACCTCGTCCACGGTCGCGAGATACGGCCCCGCCGGCGCGAACGTGTCGAACCCCTTGGCCTGGTCCCACGGCGCGTTGCGGGCGATGTTGGCCAGCTGCAGGTCGCGGGCCGTCATGTCGTTGATCACGGTGTAGCCGGCCACGGCCTCGCGCCAGCGCTCGGCGGGCAGGTCGCGGACCGCGGAGCCGACGACGACCGCCAGCTCGACCTCGTGCTCCAGGTGCTTCGTACGCGCCGGAGCCGTCACCGGGCGGTTGTGGCCCGTCAGCGCGGACGGCGGCTTGAAGAACAACACCGGCTCCGGCGGCACCTCCAGCCCGCTCTCCTCCGCGTGCGCGACGTAGTTCAGCGCCAGGCAGCAGATCTTCGTGCAGGTCGCCACCGGCGGCTCGAACACCACCGACGACTCGTGCAGCAACTCCCGCGCGCCGGCCCAGAGCCGGTTCACCTCGTCGGTGAGCCGGTCGAGCCCGTACTCGCCGAGCAGGGCCACCGGATCGTCGCCGGCTCGCATCCCGGCCAGGCTGAGAAGTTCCCCACCCTCGCGCCAGGCCACCAGTTCCACTTCATCGGCGGGGGAGCGCCGGATACGCCCGAGAAACACGGCCATTCCTTCCTGGAGGTCCTATCAAGCTCACCAGGTGCCTCGCGGGCCTCACAAGGGCCCGTCCTTGCGATGACGCCCTCCTCGTTGCTCTCCTCCTTGTCGGCGGGCGTCGCCGCGGCCTTTGATGGTCCCCATGAGCAGGACCTTGCACGTCAGCCGTGACCTCCATGCCGACGGCCGGCGCTACCTGGCCGGTGGCGTCTCCAGCGACGCCCGCCGGGTGGCCGGCGTCCCCCTCTACGTGGACCGCGCCCAGGGCGCGCGTCTGTGGGACGTGGACGGCAACTCCTACATCGACTACGTGCTCGGCCAGGGGCCGGCGCTGCTCGGCCACTGCCCGCCCGAGGTCGTGGAAGCCATCGCGGGCCAGGCGGCCCGCGGCATGGTCTACTCGGCCCAGCACGCCGCCGAGGTACGCGTGGCCGAGCGGGTCTGCGCCATGGTGCCCTCAGCGGAACGGGTGAGGTTCAACACCGTCGGCTCGGAGGCCGTGCACGGCGCGCTCAGGCTGGCCCGCGGCTACACAGGGCGCTCCAAGGTCCTCAAGTTCGAGGGCCACTACCACGGCTGGCTCGACCCCGTCCTCTACAGCGTGCACCCCGCCGTGGAGGCGGCAGGACCGTCCAAGGAGCCCGTGGCGGTGCCGGGCACGGCGGGGCAGCAGCCGGGACACGCGGACGACCTGGTCATCTGCCCGTGGAACGACCTGGATACCCTGACCGGCCTGATGGAACGGCACTCGGGGCAGATCGCCGCCGTCATCGCCGAGCCGGTCCTGTGCAACACCGGCGCGATCAGCCCCGACCCCGGCTATCTGGAGGGCGTGCGGCGGTTGTGCGACGAGCACGGCTCCCTGCTGATCTTCGACGAGATCATCACCGGCTTCCGGCTCGCGCCGGGAGGCGCCCAGGAACACCTCGCGATCACCCCCGACCTGTCGGTGTTCGGCAAGGCCATGGCCGGCGGCATGCAGGTGTCGGCGCTGACCGGCCGGGCGGAGGTCATGGACCACATCTCGACGGGCAAGGTGGCCCACGCGGGAACGTTCAACTCCCAGCCGGTCGGCATCGCGGCGGCCGAGGCGACGCTGCGCGTCCTCGACGAACGGCGCGAGGAGGTCTACGGCACGCTGTACGAGCGCGGCGCGGCGCTGATGGAGGGCCTGCGGTCGGCCGCGGCCAAGGCCGGCGTGCCGATGCTCGTGGACGGCCCCGGCCCGGTGTTCCAGACCTACTTCACCGACGCGCCCGCCGTGCGGGACTACCGGGACTTCGCCGCCACCGACCGGGCCAAGATGGCCAGGCTGCACGAGGCGCTACTCGACAGGGGAGTCAACATGGTCCCGCGCGGCCTGTGGTTCATGTCGACGGCGCACACGGCGGCCGACGTCGACGCCACGGTCGACGCGTTCGCCGGAGCGCTGCGGGACCTTTGACCGGCGTTCCGTCGTGATGACCAGGGCGACGCCGACCAGGATGATCGCTCCGCCCACGACGATGCGCGGGGTGATCGGCTCGCTCAGCGCCAGCGCGCCCAGCACGACCGCCACGGCGGGGTTGACGTAGGCGTACGTCGACACGAGCGAGATGGGGGCGTTGCCGAGCAGCCACGAGAACGCCGTGAACCCGATCAGCGAGCCCACGAGGATGAGGTAGGCGAGTGCGATCCAGGACCTGCCGGTGATCGTCGCCGGGTCGAGCCGCTCGCCCGTCGCGGCGCCGAGCACCGCGAGGCCGAGGCCGCCCGCGAGCATCTCGATCGTGCTCGTCGCGAACGAGTTGGCGGGCATCGTGACGCGCCCCGACAGGAACGCGCCCACGGCCCACAGCAGCGAGGCGACCAGCACCACCGCGATGCCCGTGGCGGCCGCGCCCTCGTTGCCGGTGAGCGAGAGCGCGGCCACGCCGCCGAGCCCCACCAGCACGCCCGCCATGGTCGCCGCCCTGGGACGGTCACGCACCACGAACCTGAAGGCGACCAGCCACAGCGGCACCGACGCCACGAGCAGCGCCGCCAGCCCGGTCGAGATGTACTGCTCCGCCACCGACAACATGCCGTTGCCCAGGGTGAGCAGCAGCACCCCCACCAGCGAGGCGCTGAGGAGTTGCCGTCGGGTCATCGTGAAGGCCCGCTTGCCGGACGTCAGGAGCAGGAAGCCGCCGAGGAGCACGGCCGCGGCGAGGAACCGCATGGAGGCGCCGAGCAGCGGCGGGATCGACTCGACCACGATGCCGATGCCGAGATAGGTCGATCCCCACACCACGTAGACGATGGCGAGGGCGCCCCAGACGATGAGCGGGGACCGCGAGTCAGGAGCGTTGTGGTCCATGGGTCATGACAGTAGCGGAGGGGCCCGACAGAAACCGCGCGGCTTTCGGACAAACAGGTGGCCCGATCTCTGCGGTGGCAGGGAGCTCTCACCTGCGCACGGCGAACGAGGGACCATCGGAAGATTGGTGCCCCCGTCCGAATCCCGTCGATCGGGGGCGTCGCAATTCATACCCCTTCTTGCGAGGACCAACCGCCATTTCCCCAAGTGTCAACCGCAGATTCGCCAAGTCGTCACATTCCGGACACGCCTCAGGGCATGGAAGGCCACGCTGCGGGGCAACCGGAAGCGAGCCCGCCGCCGTCGGAGGGGGAAGGTGAGGCGGCGGGCCGCGTACCGGGTGGATCAGCCGGGGGCGATCAGCGCGGCCCCAGCTTCTCCACGATCAGCCGGTAGAGCTGCCGGGGCCGGCCGGGCTGGGGAGTGCGGTTGGGCGGTAGCGGCCACGCGAGTCCCTCGTCAACCAACGTGCGCAGCAACCGCCGAGCCGTACGGGGTGTCACCCCCAGCATCTTGCCTGCCCCTTCGGCGTCCACCACCGTGTCGCCGCCCTCCAGCTTGGCCGCCAGCCGGGCCAGCACCTCGACCCCTTTGGGTTTGAGTGCCGTGGCGCCGGTGGGCGGCATCCGCGGGGCCGGGATGAGCGCCCGTCCCTCGCGGTCGACCGCGAACCCCTGCGCCTGCTTGCCCGCCTGTGTGCGGGCCAGCGCGGCCCGCGCGTGCGACTCCGCGTCGTGGGTCGTCCGTCCCATGCCCACGCCGACCTCGACCGCCAGCCCCAGCTCGTCCCTGATCCTGGCCGCGAACGGCAACACCCGGAAACCGTCGGTGGCCGCCGCGATCGAGCCCCTGGTCGCCGTGACCAGGTAGCTGTGATCGTCGATGGGCCAGACGGTCGCGTTGATGCGGTTCGCCTCCTGGACCAGCAGCCGCTGCAGCGACAACCGCAGCTCGTCGCGCCAGTAGCGGGGCGCGGCGCGGCGCACGGGTTCGCGCAGCGTCGGCACCTCCACCAGCACCACGGTCAGCTGCGACTCCTCCAGCCGGTGATGCGCCCCGAGCAGCGCCGCGGTGTGCAGCGCCGTGCGGACCGCGGCGGAGGTCGGCTTGATCCTGATGACCGGTACGCCCGCCGTGTGCAGGCGTTCGGCCACGGCGGCCAGGCATGTGAGCGCTCCCGTGGTCGCGCCCTGCCTGGCCAGCCGTTCGTGGTAGGCCGCGATCGTGCCGGTGGCGCCCGGCTCGTCGCGGCTGTGCACGTCCGTGGCGGGGATGCCGAGGTCGGTGTACGCCTCCTCGACATCGGCCCGGCTGACCACGTCGATGCTGACCCGTTTGGGGTCCATCCGGGTGTCGAGCGCGGCCTTGGCCAACGCCGCCACCAATGCTGCTCCGCCGAGTTGCACGTAGGTCGCGGGCATCGTCAGCACGCCTGATCGCCTGGCCAGGTCATATGGGACCGGGCTGGCGAACAAGCATGCGTCGACACCGGGTCCGAGCCTCGTCACCTTGTCGGGCGCCTCTTGCTCGTCGCGGTAGGCGGCCGCCACCAGGCGACACGGCAGCGGTGCCGCGGCGTGTCCCATCAGCATGACTCGCTCGACAAGGTCGTGGGGTCCGACCACGCCGATGGTGAGGTCCGGTGTCATGGCGCCCGGGCGTGACACTCGGGGAGTTTCTTCGGCCCTCTCGACCAATGTTCGTCCCATCCTGCCGTCCGTTGCGGTGCTCTCTTTTGGAACGATCGCTCGCGGGGGCCGTAATGTCACGCCCGACTTTTCCGGAAAGCCGTTCAGGTTGACCGCCCGACAAGATGTCCTAGCAGCTCAACGAGCATTTTCTCCCGTTTTTTAGTGCGGGGAAATCTCTCGTGTAATGTCCGCGCCGAGCGCGCGCATTCGAGCGGCGAGATGCGCGTGGCCGCGGTCGATGAGGTAGCCGCTGCCGATGACGGTCTCGCCTTCGGCGGCGAGTCCGGCGAGCACGAGAGCGATGCCGGAGCGCAGATCGTGGGCCGTCACCTCGGTGCCGGTGAGAGGGGTGCGGCCGCGCACGACGGCCCTGCTGCCGTCGACCTCGACGCCGGCGCCCATCTTGTTCAACTCGCCGGCCAGCGCGAAACGGCCGTCGAAGATGCGCTCGTGGATGTAGCTGGTGCCGTCGGCGAGCGCCGCGACGGTCATCATCGGCGACTGCAGGTCGGTCGCGAACCCGGGATAGGTGTCGGTGATGATGTTGATGGGCCGCAGCGGGCCCTCGCAGCGCACGTGCAGCACCGCGCCCTGCCGGGCGAACTCGACGCCCATCTGCTCCAGTTTGTACCGTACGACGCCCAGGTCGAGGCCGGTGCCCACGAGGCTCAGCTCGCCCCCGGTGATCGCCGCGGCCATCGCGAACACGCCCGCGTCGAGCCGGTCGGGCATGACCGTGTGCTCGACGGCGTGCAGCTTGTCGACGCCCTCGACGGTGATGAACCCGGTGCCGCCGCCGCTGATGCGCGCGCCCATCTTGGTGAGCATGTCGATGACGTCGAGCACCTCGGGTTCGAGGGCGGCGTTCTCGATCACGGTGGTGCCCTTGGCCAGGGAGGCGGCCATGATGAGGTTCTCGGTGCCGGTGTGCGAGGGGGTGTCGAGGTAGAGGGTCGCCCCGGTCAGGCCGGACGCCTTGACGTGGATGACGGTCTCGCCCTCGTCGACGATCGCGCCCAGCCGTTTGTAGCCGAGGTAGTGGAAGTCGAGGTTGCGGCTGCCGAGGTTGCAGCCGCCGACGCCCTCGACGACGGCCTCGCCGAGCCGGTGCAGCAGCGCGGGGGTGAACAACACCGAGCCGCGGAAGCGCCGGGCGATCTCGGCGGGCAGCACCGGGCTGGTCAGCCGGGAGGCGTCGATGACGAGCGTGCGCTCGGACTCGTGGAGTTCGACGTACGCGCCGACCGCCTCGGCCAGCTCGATCGCGCGGCGGACGTCCTCGATGATCGGCACGTTGCGCAGGACGGTGCGGCCCTTCGCGGCCAGCAGCGCCGCACCGATCATGGGAAGCACGGCGTTCTTCGCGCCCTGGATGAACGCGGTTCCACGCAGTGCGTTGCCACCGCGCACGCGGTAACGGACCATTTCGTGCGGCTCCTTGAATTCCGGCGGTGAGGCTCGATCGGGCCAACAGTAGTCGGTAACACCACATGACCCAGCCGAATCATCCGCTAAAGGGAGCTCCCGTGATGCGCTCATACGCTTCTAGGTATCGTTCGCGTGTGCGCTCCACGATGTCGTCAGGCAGGCGAGGTGGGGGGTTTCCGGAAGCTTTGTCCCATCCGGATTCGGGCGATAGTAGCCAATCGCGTACAAATTGCTTGTCGAAAGAAGGTTGCGGACGGCCCGGTTGCCAGGCATCGGCCGGCCAGAAACGCGATGAATCCGGCGTGAGAACCTCGTCGCCCAAGGTCAGCACCCCGTCGGAGTCCCAGCCGAGCTCGATCTTGGTGTCGGCCACGATGATGCCCCGCTCGCGGGCGATCTCCGCGCCGCGCGCGTAGACCGCCAGCGTGATGCGCCGCAGCTCGTCGGCCGCCTTCTCGCCGACCTGCGCCACGACCCGCTCGTACGAGATCGGCTCGTCGTGCTGACCCACCGGCGCCTTGGTGGACGGCGTGAAGATCGGCTCGGGCAGTCGCGACCCGTCCTGCAGCCCCTCGGGCAGGCGCACCCCGGAGACGGTGCCGCTCTCGCGGTATTCGGCCAGCCCGCCGCCCGTCAGGTAGCCCCGGGCCACGCATTCGACCTGGACCATCGTCAGCGGCCTGCACACCACGCTGCGGGCCTCGTCGCCCCTCGCCACGATGTGGTTGGGCACGATGTCCCCGAGCTGGTCGAACCACCACAACGACAACTGCGTGAGGATCGCGCCCTTGTCGGGGATGCCGGGCTCCAGCACGTGGTCGAAGGCCGAGATCCGGTCGGAGGCGACCATCAGCAGGCCGTCATCCGTCTCGTAGAGATCGCGCACCTTGCCGGAGTGCACGTGCTTCATAGGGCGATGTCCGTCCTGTAGTGGGAGCCGCGCAGCGTGATGCGCCCGGCGAGGTCGTAGGCGTGGCGCCGCGCGCTCTGCTGGTCGGGGCCGTGGCCCACCACGCTGAGCACCCGCCCGCCGTTGGAGACGATCGTGTCGCCCTCGCGCCTGGTGCCGGCGTGGATGACGTAGGCGTTGTCGGACGGCTCGATCCCCGTGATCACGTCGCCCTTGACCGGGGTGCCGGGATAGTTCTCCGCCGCGATCACCACCGTGACGGCGCTGCCGTCCCTGAACACCGGGTCGAGCCCCAGCTCGCCGGTCGCGCACGCCATCAGCAGGCCGCCGAGCGGAGTCTCCAGCCGGTCGAGCAGCACCTGCGTCTCCGGGTCGCCGAAGCGCGCGTTGAACTCGACCACCTTCGGGCCCTTCGAGGTCAGGGCCAGCCCGACGTAGAGCACCCCCTGGTAGGGCAGCCCGCGCCGCGACAACTCCGCGATCGTCGGGTGCACGACCTCCCGCATGACCTGGTCGGTGAGCTCGTCGGGCGCCCACGGCAGCGGCGTGTAGGCGCCCATGCCGCCGGTGTTGGGGCCATGGTCGCCGTCGAGGGCCCGCTTGAAGTCCTGGGCGAGCTGCAGCGGAACGGCCGTGCTGCCGTCGCACAACGCGAACAGCGACACCTCCGGCCCGTCGAGGAACTCCTCGATCACCACCCGCCCGCACGAGCGCGCGTGGTCCAGCGCCTGCTGCCTGTCGTCGGTCACGACGACGCCCTTGCCCGCCGCGAGCCCGTCGTCCTTGACGACGTAGGGCGGGCCGAACTCGTCGAGCGCGGCCGCGGCCTGCTCTTCGTTCTCGCAGGTCCGCGACCGTGCGGTGGGCACGTCGGCGGCCTGCATGATCTCCTTGGCGAACGCCTTGGAGCCCTCGATCATGGCCGCTTCGCTGGACGGCCCGAAACACGCGACGCCGGCCTCGCGCACCGCGTCGGACACGCCCGCCACGAGCGGCGCCTCGGGCCCGACGACGACGAGATCGACCCGCAGCCGCGTCGCCAGATGGGCCACCTGCGCGGGGTCGAGCGGGTCGACCGCGTGGACGGTCGCGACCTGCTCGATGCCCGGGTTGCCCGGAGCGCAGTGGAGCTCGCTGACCTGGGGATCGAGCTTGAGGGAACGGCACAGGGCGTGCTCACGCCCTCCGGAACCAATGACTAGAACGCGCACGCACTCATTGTCGCAGGCCCGCCGGCGTGGGCTCCCACAGGTCCGCGGCGCGGACCGCCTGCCGGAATAGACGACGATCCTTGGTGAGTTCTACCGGGGTCGACTGCTCTCGGCCTAGTATCGTCAGATTGCTTCACCCGCCTGTGATAGGTTAAGGCGGCTTTGCGGCGTCCTTGTGTGATTGGAGGTGGTCCGGGATGAAACCTGGTGATCCCAGCAGTACGTGCTCTTTCACGTACGACCTGCGTACCCCCGACCACTCCAATCCGGCAGCCTGATCGTGCCTCCACGCCTCTGTTCTTGATTGAGGTGACTTCTCGTCGCGCGTGGAGCGTGCCAGGTCGGGCGGAAAGGGACTGCCATGCGCTCGTCCACGCTTTTCCGTCGCATCAACCGTCACCCTGTGCGGCAGCACGTCGCGCGCCAGCACGCCACCCCGGTGCGTGACGTACGTGTGCCTCCCGTTGAGTCCGTCGTCGAGTTCGGCGCCTACGTCCACGGCGCGAAGGTCGCCGCCCCGGGCATCATCGAGGCGCTCCACCTCGTACGCGAGCACAACAAGAGCGCCGAGGGCGCCAACGCGTTCGTCTGGGTGGGGCTGCACGAGCCCGAGGCGCCCGAGGTGGAGTGGCTGGCCGAGGTGTTCGAGCTGCACCCGCTGTCCGTCGAGGACGCGGTCAAGGCCCACCAGCGGCCCAAGATCGAGCGGTACGCCGACTCCCTGTTCATGGTGCTCAAGACCGTCGCCTACCTCGACCCCGGCAGAGGGCCGGGCGACAACGAGATCATCGCCACCGGCGAGATCATGGTGTTCCTCGGCGCCGACTTCGTGGTGACCGTGCGGCACGGCGAGCACTGCCCGCTCACCGCGGTCCGCGAGCGCCTCGAGGACAAACCCAAGCTGATGAGCCGCGGACCGGCCGGCGTGCTGCACGCCATCGCCGACCACGTGGTCGACCAGTACCTCCAGGTGTCCGACCTCATGCAGCTGGAGCTGGAGGATGTCGAGGCGACCGTTTTCGCCGACGTCAGCTCCCGCGACATCAACCGCATCTACCAGCTCAAGCGCGAGATGCTGGAGATGAAGCGGGCCGTCACCCCGCTGCAGGCGCCGCTGTCGGCGCTGCCCCAGCGCCGCGTCGTCCCGTCGGAGATGCGCGAATACTTCCGCGACGTCGGTGACCACCTGTCGCGCGTGTGCGAGCAGGTGGAGTCGTCCAACGAGTTGTGCAGCTCCATACTGCAGGCGGCGCTCGCCCGCTCCAACGCGCTGGCCAACGAGGACATGCGCAAGATCTCCTCGTGGGTGGCCATCCTCGCGGTGCCTACGATGATCGCCGGCATCTACGGGATGAACTTCGACTTCATGCCGGAGACCAAGCAGGTGTGGGGCTATCCGGCGGTGCTGACCGTCATGATCACGGCCTGCGTGCTGCTCCATCGGGGCTTCCGCCGCAACGGCTGGCTATAGGTCCGGCTTCCCCGCCCCAATCTCAGACGCCGACGGGCTTGAGCGGCCCCACCGGCTCAGGCAGCTGCAGCCCTCGCTCACGCCACAGGTCCCGCATCCGGTCTGGATAGTCGGTCACGATCCCGGCCACCCCCAGATCCAGCATCCGGCCCGCCAGCTCGGCGTCGTTGACCGTCCACACCGCCACGTCGAGACCGGCCGCCGCCGCCTGCGCCATCAGGGCCTCGTCCACCATGGTGTGCTTGGGCGAGAGCGTGGTCGCCCCGGCGTCGCGCGCGGCGGCGGGCACGTCGTCGCCCAGGTCGTCGTGCCAGTGCAGCGTGTCGGGTTCGATCAGCGCGAACCTGCGCGCGCCCGGGACCAGCCCGGCGGTATGGCGGATGATGCGCCAGTCGAAGCTGAGGATGGCGACGTTGTCCAGCCGTCCGTGCCGGTCGAGCTCCTCGACGACCTGCTCGGTGAAGGCCTCCGGGTCGGGCGTCAGCTCGGGCCTGGTCGGGTCGGACTTCAGCTCGACGTGCAGGCGTACGCTCTCGGCTTCGTAGGCGTTCACCAGCCCCAGCACCGCACCGAGCGTCGGCATGCGGGTCTCGGGCATCGGGACCTGGGTCAGCGCGAAGGGGTCGTCGGGATGGCGCGGCAGCCGCACGCCCACGTCGAGCGTGCGCAGCTGCGCGAGGTTGAGCGATTTGATCGGTTTGCCGACATAGGGAAAGAGCGGGTCGCCGGCACGGATGGGCCGCCTGTCGGCGCTGGTCACGGCGGAGACCGTGAGGTCGTGCGTGAGCACGAGGCGCCGATCGGCGGTGAGCGCGACGTCGAGCTCGAGCGCGTGCACGCCCAGCTCCATCGTGCGGCTCATCCCCGGCAGGGTGTTCTCCGGCCAGAGGCCGCGAGCACCCCGGTGACCATGAATCTCAACGCGCACAACCCGGACCCTACCTGGCTGGGGGTGCGACTAGACAGTGCCACGCCGTGTCCTTTTTATCCTGCTACGCCCGGTCGATGACTAGACCTCAGACAATAAGCTGGATTGCATGACGGAGGTTCTCAATAAGGCCCATCCCGCAACAGTCAGGGCATGGGTAGACGGATGGGTGATCTCCCGTAGAGCCCCCCGGCCCGTGCCCGAACCCTGGGGCACGCGGGTCGACGTCGGCCTCCCAGGACACGTGGCCCGCCACATCGTCCCCGCACCCACCCCCGAGATCC
>NZ_JAAAHR010000172.1:0-19933 GCF_009908215.1 Nonomuraea sp. K271
GGGTGGGGTCATCCATCCGCCTGCTCTGCCGCGACCTGGCGGGCGGTCTGGACGCGCTGGCGAATGTGTTCGGCCATGATCGCTTCGCCGGGGGTGTAGCCGATTCCGGCGAAGCGCCAGTGGCCCAGGACGAGTGTGGTGGCGTCGTCGAGGGCGGGCAGGTCGTGGCGCTCGCGGGCTTCGGCGGCGCGATGTGCTGCGCGGGCGTTGCGTAGATCGGTGAGCTTCAGTGAGTAGGCGCGGCTCTTGCTGGAGAAGTGGCCGCGAAAGCCGAGCATGTGCGCCCAGGGGCGGAGCCGCAGAGTCCTGAACTCGGGGCGCGCGCCGAGGTCCCAGCAGGTGCGGATCATGCGTCGTGCGTGGTCGGTGACGGGGAGGGCATCGAGGTTCAAGCCGGGTTTGAGGCCGCTGCCGTGGCACTGCCCGCAGGCGGTCATCAGGCTCAGCCGCCCGCGTCCGGCGCAGGATCGGCAGGACAGGCGGTGGTCGATGGTGCCGGATGCTTCGGCGCCCTTGGTGGCGTACTTGGCGATATAGGAGGCGACGGCTCGTTCGCTGAGCCCGTTGGCGTCGGGGTCGAGCAGGATGGGTCGGATGTCGAGCTGGTCGCCCCAGGTGAGGGTCCACCTGCCGAGATCGCTCGGCGGTGTGGTGACGGTGACCTGGTGGACGGCAGGCGGGACGGCCTGAGTGAGCAGGCGGTGGTCTGCCCAGTCGGGTGGTGGCTGGTTCGGTCCGGCGGGTCCGTCGAGGCGGATAACGGCGTGGAAGTGGATCAGGCCGCGTCGCTGGTATTCGGCGACCTTGGCGAAGGACACCTTGGCGTGCTCGGCGAAGCCACGACGGGTCATCCCGGTCTGGTTGGCCAGTTCCTGACGGATGGCCAGGGTGAAGCGATGCCACAGCGCGCCTGCGTGTGCCTGCCACAGCACCGCACCCGTGTAGTCGTAGCAGTCGGGGCAGATCGGCTGGCCGAGTCGTTCGTCCTGGGGCGCGTGCCGGACGTGGCAGCCGACCGGCCGCCCGTGCTCGCAGAGCCTGTCGCGGTTGCGGGGACGGCAGGGACGCCCGTCGCGGTGCGAGTGGACGGGGCCAAAGGAGGGTGCGGTCAGGGTGACGAATGCCCGAGGGTGCGTGCTGACCGTCTCGGGCACGCCCTTGCCTCCCGACAGTCCTGCCCGGATCAGGTGGAACGTGTCGGCCTGGTAGGTCTGGGAACAGGCCGGGCACACCGAGGCCCGCCGGTTGCCGCAGGCCACCAGGAGATGTCCCGAGGGCTCACCGTCCGTGGTGTACGCGTGCAGGATCTCGCCCGTGCCCGCGTCCACGATCATCGACTGTCCGGCCAGGTGCACCGGATGGGCGCACCCGCCGATCGCCGCGACCATGGACCTCCACCGTCCATAGCCCGGTGCATTGATCAGGCGGGCGAGATCGGCCATCCATTCGGGACCGCGTAGCTGATCGTCGTGCTCTTCCTCCTTGCTCATAGGGCACCACCTCCTCTGTTGGACTACCTGTAGTACAGGTTGACAGACATGGCGCTTGGCGGTCAACCTGTAGTACAAGTAGTCCTGAAAGCTTTACCGAGGAAGGCTGACCATGGAGACCAGCACCGACGACAAGGACGCCCTCTGGCGCGTCATCGCCTCAGACCTGCGAGGTGCGATCCTTGACGGTCGCTATCCGCCCGGCGGCGCGCTGCCCAGCGAACCGGAACTCGTCAGGAAGTACGACGTCTCCCGGCCGACCGTCCGTAAGGCCATCGAGACGTTGGTCTCCGAAGGGCTGGCCTATGTCATGCGGGGACGCGGCTCCTTTGTCCGCCCCATGCCCGAGCGCCGCGCCATCGTCATCACGGGCCGAGACCGGCCTGACCTCGCCGCCCCCGGCAATCACCCCGACGTGCAAGCCTTCGGCTGGGACCTCGCCCAACGCGACCACGAGACCCCACTGTTCACCGGCGAGAAGACCACCGCCAATCGCGATGTCGCGATCATGCTTAGCGTCCGCCCCGGCCACCCGGTCATCCACCGCCGCAGCATGTGGCACCGGGGCCACACCGCCGCCATCCACGCAGCATCAGCCCGCCTGGAGATCAACTCCTACACCAACGCCGACATGCTCCCCGACTGGGACGACCCCAAGCGCAACGCCCAATACCGCAAGCGCTCCGGCTTCTTCTACCAGTCGCTCGTCCGCGACCATGGCCCCGTCCGATGGATGACCCTCACCACCGCCCGCATCGCCTACGAAGACGAACGCGCCGCACTCGGCATGGACTATGCCGAAGCCGTCCTCATCATCCGCCGCGCCATGGCGCACCCCAATGGCCATCCCATCGAGGTCACCGAGGTCAAGGCCCCCGCTAACCGCTACGAGATCGGCTATCACCGCGAACTCGCCGACGACCCTGATGCCGACTTCACACCGCAGGAACTCAGCGACAACGGCATAGACCTCGTGATCTAAACGGTTTCACAGGGTGTCGATCTGGCTCAGAATTTCTTTACTGGTTCAAGGCGACGGCGCTCCGCGCCGTGCGCACGGCCCCGCGCCCGCCCGCCGCCCGGGCATGCGGCCTGGGGGCCGGTCCCGGGCGGCAGCGGCTCGGGCCGTACCGCCGCATGGCCGCCGCACCGCCGTACACCTTCCGTGGCCGACCTCCGCACCGTCGCCGTCGTTCCGCCGCCGGCCCCCACCGCTTCGCGGCCCTTTCGGGTGCTTCGCATGGGCGCCGGCCGCTCCACTCACCAGGAACGGAAGACTCGTCAACCCTCATCCCTCCAGCGGGAGCACTCCGGCCCCGAGGTGGGGGACCACCTCGCACACCATCGACTCAGGCAAGCCCAGCAGCCCGGCTCCTCCGCATCAAGCCCGGCTCTGACCGCAGGACAACGCATGTTCGAGGAACGGCGACCGGCCGACGTACACGCGAAGCCGGGCTTGACACTCCGTCCCCGGCCCGCTGCCCTACGCGGTGAGTCGACGGCGTACGAGGTGGCAGGCAGGGGACAGGACCGCAACATGGTCACCGTGGCGGGAGAAGAGGCATGGCAGGCGGCATGCTTCCCTCTGCTCCAGGTTCGACCAGGCGGACGCAGGCTGGGCAGGCCCGCGCGGCAGTGGGCAGGAAAGGCAGGCACCACCCCAACGTCGGCAACGGGCGCACCGTCTCCCCGCACAGGCTTACCTTGTGATTGGCCTGCACCGCATGCTGTACAACTGCTTCTTGCTGACCGGACAGGCCGAGGCGGTAGCCGTCAGATCGTGTGATGGGTCGTACCTCGTCATCGTGGATCAGCAGGTCATCCCAGTGGATTGGCCAGCGCTTCACCCCTCCGGGCATCTCGTGCGCATCTCCGTCCAGCGCGAGCAAGGCCAGAGTGCCGTTACGCAGCACCGCTTTCACGGTCCCGTGGCGTCTGAGGAGGAAGGAAGCCCACGCTCGCGTTGATGCCGGGCTGTGGAGCATCCCCGTGATCTCGGCGCGACAGCCGACCCTGGTGGAGGGGCTGCTCACAGTGCCTGCTCTCCTGCTTCCTGCTCCTTCAGCTGCTCGGCGAGCTGGGCGATGTCGTCCGCGTCGATCGTCTGGGACAGGCCGTGATCCAGCTCGCGCTGAGATAGACGACGACCGTTCCGGGTGGCCCAGATGCGACCGGCAGAACTACGCCAAACGCACCAACCGGGAAATGCCGCTTGGAGGTCTTCGAGAATTACGGGGGTTGACATGGGATCAGCCTGCTTACCTGCGCGTGACAATCCCACCGCGTTACCAAGACGTCCAGGACGTTATGGCGTTACGCTCCAGACGTCCCTGACGTCCTCCAGCGCGAGGTGCACCGTGGCCAACGTCCTCCTACGCAGAGCCATGCTGAACGCCCAGGTTACGAACCAGAACTTGGCCGACCGATGTGGTGTGGACGTCAAGACGGTGGAACGCTGGCTGCAAGACGAAACGCGCGTTCCGCACATGCGACACCAATGGGCCGCCGCAGAGGCACTAGGAGTTGAGATCGCAGTGCTATGGCCAGAAGCAATCCGCAATACGGTGAAAACCGGGCCAGACAAGGAAGTCTTGACCGTTTATCCCTATCGCTCTGCATGTCCGAAATCGATCTGGCGCAATCTCATCAATTCGGCGCGCAACGAAATCGTATTCGCCGGTTACACGAACTACTTCCTGTGGCTGGAACACCCCAACCTCGCGAAGGTGCTCAAACGGAAGGCCCAGCAGGGCTGCAAGATCCGATTCCTCGTCGGCGATCCGGAGAGCGAGGTCACCCGGCGACGTGAGGAGGTGGAGAACGTTCCGCTGACCGTCTCCACACGCATCCGTATCACGTTGTCGGAGGCTGAGCAGCTACGAGACGTTCCCGGCGTCGAAGCCCGGTTCGGTGACGAGCACATCGCCATGAGCGTGTTCCGGTTCGACTCGGAAATGCTCGTCACGCCCCACTTGGCCAAGCTGGTCGGGCACGACTCGCCTATGCTGCACTTGCGGCGGTATCAGGATGACGGCCTGTTCGACCGGTTCGCCTACCATGCCTCTGAGCTGTGGAGCAACGGCCGAGACGTGTGGCAGCAGGCCCAGTCCACGGGCCAGATTCTGGGTGACTAACTGAGTGACAACCGGCCCGGACGACCATGGATCTGAGGGGATCGTACGGGACGGTAATAGCAGCTGGGGGCGGGTATCGATCGTGATCCCGCCCCCACCTGATGTGCCTGGGGGTCAAGGGGTCGCAGGTTCAAATCCTGTCGTCCCGACGGTAGGGCAAAGCCCGTCATCTGGAGAGTTCTCCAAGATGACGGGCTTTCGTCGTTCCCCGCCCCTGATCATCGGTCACCCTCGATCAGCCGCAGTTGGGGACCATCTGGGGACCACCGAGGCGCCCGCAGGTGCGCGCTCAGCGCGGTTCCGGCGTCGGCGATCGTGCGCAGATCCGGGTGCAGGTAGCGCTGCGTCGTGGCCAGCGACCCGTGCCCAGCGATCTTGAGCGCGTGCACCGGAACGCCGGCATCAGCCATCCAGGCGAGCCCTGTATGCCGCAGATCATGACGCCGGAAGTACGACGAGCGAAACCGGTCGTAGACGGTGGACCAGGGCCCGTAGTCCGCAGCGGGCAGGTCGCGCCACGGACTAGCGGTCCGAGCTCGCCGCTGTCGCGGTCGTGTCGGCGTTCGGCGCGTGGTTTCTCGTCGGCTGGGCGGGCGCCGTTGGCTTTTCCGCGGCTGCTGCTGCGGGCGTGGTGCTGGCCATGATCGTGAGTGGAAGGGCGGGTCGTGTCTGGGTGCACCTTCTGGCCATCGGGGCGGGCTCGGTCTCCCTCGGCGTGATCGTGTACGTGCTCTCCTCGGACACCACGATCTACGCCGCAGGGCAGAATCTCGGTCCCATCGAGTTGATTGCCCTCTATGTCCTACTCGCGGTTGTCGTGCGGTGGACGGTTCCGGTCCGCGTGGCCGTGGCATCCGCTGCGGTGGTATGGATCGCGTGCGTCGTATGGGTCCGGCGGTTGGTCGAGTATTGGCCGTCCTCCGAACCCGAAACCGGGCTGTCGGCGACAGGAACTGATCTCGGCAGTCCGCCGCGAGCAGCGGTTGGAGTTGGCGCAGGATCTGCACGACTTCATCGCCCATGATCTGACTGGCATGGTTGCCCAGGCCCAGGCCCAGGCGGCGCGTTTCGCGCGAGCCGACGATCTCGATCATCTGCGCGATGCTCTGGAGCGGATCGAACGCGTGGGCGTGAGTGCGCTGGACGCGATGGACGGCTTCGTCCGCGTTCTGCACGAAGGGGATTCTGCGCCACGATCCATGCGGCGAATCTCGGACATTCCCGCGCTCGTGGACCGATTCAGCGCGGAACGAGGATCCGGATCCAGTGCGCAGATCGAGATCGACGGCGGTGTGCAGACGACGTCTCGGGAGACGGAGGCGACCGCCTACCGGATCGTGGTCGAGGCCCTCACCAACGTGCGCAGGCATGCTCCCGCTGGGTGCAATTCACCGTATCCGTGCAGAGCGAATCGGATAGCGCGCTCTCCATCGTGGTTCTCAACGACACCGACACCGCCTCGTCGTCGGACGGGCATCGTCGCTCGCATGGCGGCACCGGATTGCCCATGCTGAAGGAACGGGTGACTGCCGTCGGTGGAAGCCTGGAGGCCGGACCCGATGGCCACGGTCGGTGGCGGTTGCGAGCGACATTGCCCCACGCAGGCGAAGAAGGTTCCCGGCCCCTGAGCATGGCGAGGACCCGAGCAGTGCTCGTCGACGATCAGCGCGACGTGCGAAGTTCGTTCCGCCTGGTCATCGACTCACAGCCCGACATGCACGTTGTCGGAGAGGCCACGACCGGGCCGCCGGCCCTCCAGGCCGTGCGTCACCTCATCCCCGACGTGGTTCTCATGGACATCCGGATGCCGGAACTGGACGGTCTCGAAGTCACTCGCCAGCTGATGGACGATCCGCGAACCTCTCACTGCAAGGTGAGCACGGGATCGCGCAGCCGTCGGAGTACAACTGAGCAGGCACCTATACCAGCAAGCGCTCACTCTGGATTTCCGGGCCTTTTCGCAATTTCGGGGGCGCGGGACCGGGGTCTACTGTCCGTTGGTGCGAGACTACGATCTGCTGTGGGTCGCGGCGAGGAAGGCCTGCACTGCCGCGTCGGCGTGTGCTTCGAGCTCGGTTGTCGTGTAGGGCCGGTCCTCGCCCATGAACATGGCTTTGTTCAGGGGGATCCAGAGGAGCATGCCGACGAAGTGGTCGGCGGCGCGTTCTGGTTCCCGCGCATCCATCAGCCCTTGTTCCCCGAGTCGGGTGAAGCTGTCCGTGAGGCTCGCGAGCACGCGCTCGAAGCCCCGTTGGTACCAGGCGCGGCCCAGCTCGGGGAACTGACCGGCGCTGGCGATGATCAACCGGCGGAGTCGCAGGAGCTGGGGGTCCATGAGGGTGAGGAGAAGGCGGCGGGCCAGGGTCGTGAGGTCGCGCTCGACGTGGTCGGTACGGGACAGGGTCTCGGCAATCAGCTGCACCATGCCGTCGACCTGATCGGTGGTGCCGAGCACGATCTCGGTGAAGAGGGAACGCTTGTCAGCGAAGTGCTTGTAGACCGTCTGCTTGCCGACAGCGGCGCGGGCAGCGACCTCGTCCATACTGGCCCCCGCGTATCCTCTGTCGAGGAAGATCTCGGTTGCCGCCTGCAGGATCGCGCGGTGCTTCTCAGCAGATTGAGTGCCCTCGCGAAGATCCACATCCTCCTCCGATCGCCCGTCTTCACTTCTGACTATGCCGGTCGAGCGAGGCTCACCGCTTACCGGACGAGACGAGCTGCCGACACGCCGACCCACAGCCAGGCGATGATGACTCCGACGAACATGGCGAGTGGTCCGCCGACGACGCCGGAGTTCGCGGCGGCGAAGCCGATTGCGAGCAGCACTCCGCTCGTGCGCCCGGCGATGGCCCAGCCGCGCCAGCTCATCCCGGAGAACCGGCTCGCCAGCACGAAGCACGCGGCGATGAGCGCGATGAACGCGATGCCGGCGCATGCTAGGTGAAGCATTCCCGTCACGCTGAACGCGGCCTTCGAGCCGGTGTCGGGAGGAAAACCGTTGCCGGGGTCAGCCGGCAGTAAGGCGGCGACCACGAACCCCACCCCCATGACCGCGATGAGAATCGGCGCCCACCGTCCTCCGCGCCCCCCGCGCAGGACACGTCGCAGACCGATGGCACAGGCGAGCATCAGCAGCCCGGTGACGGCGAAGTTCGCGACCTGAACCCAGCCGCCTTCGCCGAGCGAGAGCTGGCTCACCGCGTGACGCAGCGGATCGAATCCCTCACGCAGCACCGCCTGGGCCAGTGCAACGATCGCGAAGAGGGGCCCCGCCACCGTTCCGGCGGGGAGGAACAGCCGGGTACTGCCGCTCGGGGTCTTGGGCTGCACGGCACTCGCTTGAGTCACCGGTCCGTTCATGGGTCTTTCCTTCCAGTAAAACTAGACGGTACAGTATTGAGGCGAAACCATCCTGTCAAGCACGCTGCTGTTGTCAGCGAACCGATCGAGAAGGAGATCACCATGCCAACGTTCCGTACCACTCTCTGGCCCGGCGGCGGCAACAACGTCGGCATCGTCGTGCCCGAGGAGGTCGTCCTCTCGTTTGAGCGAGGCAAGCGTGTGCCCGTGACCGTGACGATCGACGGCGGATACACCTACCGCAACACGATCACCTCCATGGGCGGCCAGTACATGATCTCGTTCAACTCCGAGACCAGAGCGGCTACCGGGCGAGGTGCGGGCGACGAAGTCGAGGTGACCCTGGAACTCGACGACGCGCCGCGCACGGTCGAGGTTCCCGATGTGCTCGCGCACGTGTTAGCGACCGACACGGTAGCCGCCGAAGCGTGGAGGCGGCTTTCCTACAGCAAGCAGAAGGCGCACGCGCAGTCGATCGACGGTGCCAAGACCGAGGAGACCCGCGCCCGCCGACTCGACAAAGTACTCACCGAACTCCGCGGCAAGAGCTGACAGACGTCAGCCCATGCACGCTGACCGAGACGGCAGTACGGGACGGTGTTCTCGTCGCGCGGGGCGTCCAGTAGTACGCGCGCATCCCGGCCCTGGTCGCGGTCACAGGGGTTCCCAGCGGGATGCGGCTTCAGCGCGAGTGATAGTCGAGTGTTCCGAGGGGCCACTGCGTGGACAGCCAGGCTGTCACGGCTTCGTACAAGGGCACGTCCAGTGCGGCTCGGTCGGCCCGGACCCAGGAGGACACGTCGGCGTCGTGGTCGTCGCTGCGGGAGGGGTAGATGTAGACGCATCCGATCACCTCGCCGCTTGCCGGGTCCAGGACGGTGTAGGTGAACCCTCGGCGCTGAGCGAAGTCGTTCGCGTGGCGTCGCAGGTCGGCGAGGTTGGCCTCCAGGGTCATGCCGGCCACGGGAGGCCATTTTCCGTCCGGGAAGCCCGGGGTCGCGCGGATGTGCGCGATGCTGCTGGTCCAGGCGGCGTGGTCGGCGGCGTTGTGCTGGGGTCCCAAGGGTTCCAGACGGAACTGTGGGTGGCTCAGGGACAGGGGGACGACGAAGTCGTCCGGGACGAATGCGTCGTTCATGTGGCGAGGCTATGAGGCTGCGCTCACCGGTCGCATCCGGATTATTGAGGGGCGCGGGGACCGGTGTCACCAGGGTGGTCGGCGGCCAGCGCGGCCGCAACCTCGGTCTTGGTGGGGTGGCCGCGCACAGGAGCCCCACAGCTCGGTGAGCGCGTCGCCGACCTTGGCGTCGGTGATGTCGGCGAGTGGCCGCTCGCGGCCGAGCAGGGCGATGGTGCGGTCGATCGCGCCAGCGTAGGCCCGGTGGGTGTTGGCGTTGGTGAAGCGGGGTGTGGACAGGAATGCGTCGGCCGCCGCCACGGTGACCTTCGGGTTGCGTAACGCGGTGACGTTCCGCCCTGCGCGGGCGGTCACCGCACCCCTCCGATGGAGGTGTACCGGATAACGTGCACGAGTTGCGCACCACCGCGCGGGACGGACCCCTGCTCGGCGCACCCTCATGATCAGGCTATCTACGTGATAACAGACCTTTATCGCGTAGATAGCCTAGATTTCGCGGCCGGCGGCGAGGTCATCGTCTTCGATGCGGACCGTGTTGTGGTTGTCGCAACGGCTGGTGTCAGCTTCGATGGACGCGCCCGGCAAGCCCGCCTGCTGGAGTGGCTCCCGGGAACCATATGGGCCGATGCCGGCCCGCCCGACGAAGCGCGCCTGCGAGCACTGGGTGCAGCCGTGGCACGCTTGGATACGGCGCTCGCCGGGTTCGATCACCCGGCACTCGACCGGCCGTACCGGTGGAACATGCAGCAGGCGGTGGCGCTGCTCGGGGATGTGCCTTTCGTTGAAGAGACTCTGCGGCCGTTCGTGGACACCACGCTCAGCAGGCTCGGTGAGCTGCTCCCCGCCTTGGGCGCGCTGCCCCAGCAGGCCACCACAACGACGCAAACGAGCGCAACGTCCTGGTCGGCCCGGATGGTGGTGTTGCCGGGTTGCTCGACTTGGGGGACGTGGTCCGCGCGCCGCGGGTGTGCGGGCTCGCCGTCGCGCTCGCCTACGCCCAGCTCGGCCAGGCTGATCCCATGGCGGCCGCGTTGCCGGTGCTTGCCGGACGTACCTGATCGACGCGAACGGCAGGCGCTACCTCGACCTGGTCAACAACGTCGCGCACATCGGCCATGGTCACCCGCGCGTGGTGAGCGCGCTGGCCATGCAGGCGGAACTGCTGAACACCAACACGCGCTACCTGCACGGGACGATCATCGAATACGCCCGCCGCCTTGCCGCCACCTTCCCGGACCCCTTGTCAGTCTTGCACGAGACGATCCTGGGCTGCGCCGGTCAGATCGAACCGGCTCCGGGCTACCTCGCGGCGGCGTACGCCGGTGCACGCGAGGCAGGCGCCCTGTGCATCGCAGCCGGTCGAGGCATCCGGCCTCGGTATCGGTGTCGCGCTCCTGGCGCGGCCGTCCTGTGCGCGGTGCTGAACCTGATCCCGTTCGCGGTGATCACCGGCGTCCTGAGGCTGGTCGCGCTCGGCATCGCGGGGTACGACGCGATCTACAACTGGTTGGAGCGGGTACACCCGTGCCGACGAGGTTGACGGCGGCCGCGTGATTCCGCTGCCGCCGGGGTGGCGGGGCCGCGTCCAGCCCGACCACGCCCGGCCGCGCATGGAACTCGCCCCCTGCCTATGCTGACCGGCTCAACTCCTGGTGACGATCGCGCTCTTGCCGCGCCGGCGCCATCCGCTCGTGGAATCCGCCCTGCGCGGATCGGATGATGATGCCCGTCTCCAGGCCGTGCTCGGCCACGTCGCGGTCCGACTGCTGAAGCGCGAGGCAGATCCACCGGGTGACGGCGAAGGCGACGACGGGCCCGATGACCACGGCGTATCGGAAGAAGATCGTCACGGCGTTGAGAGTGAGCTGGAACTGGTGGGCGAGCTGGTCGTTGGCCGCGGCTGCCCACAGCAGGCCGTAGAACGTGATCCCGGCGGCGGCGATCGCCGTCTTCACGGGCGTGTCGCGCGACCGGTGGAGCAGGTTCCGCGCGGGTGTCTCACGGGCTGTGCGGCGTGCGCTCTCGGGCCGGCCCAGCGCGTCACGCCGGCCGCGTCGCACCAGGAGGAAGCGCTCGGCAAGCGGATACGTGGCCAGCGCGGTGAAGAAGACCCCGGGTACCACCACCGTGGGAACGAGCACCGCGAGACTGAGCGTGTACGCCCCGAGAGTGAGCTCCCACGCGGGCATGATCCTAAGGGCGCCGTCAAGGAACCCCATGTACCAGTCGGGCACCGAGCCCGCCGAGATCTGCGTCGGCTTGGCCGGACCGTACAGCCAGATCGGGGCGATCTGGAACCCGAACCCGAGGATGATCAGCATGCCGAACGTCGCGGCCGCCATCAGCGGGCGGGCGCTTCGCCGCGCCGGCAGCGAGGCGACGAACCGCGAGTGGCCGTGGCGCCGCACCAGCAGTTCACGGGCGATCAGCAGCACGGCCATGACGGCCGCGAGCAGCAGGTGCCCGACGTACATGACCGGGATGACCGTGTCGCCGGGAAAGCCCGAGCCGAACAGCAGCGACATCACCCACGTGCCCACCACCGGGATGGACTGCACGACCGACATGATCAGCCACAGGCTCCCACCCGACAGCATGTCGTCGGGCAGGGCGTTGCCGCTCTCGCCCGCGAACATGCCCAGCGCCAGCAGCGCCACCCAGATCAGCCACTGCTGGATACGCGGGCGGCGGAACGCGCCGGTGAGGAACATGCGCAGCAACTGCAACACGACGGCCGCCACGAAGACGAGCGCCGACCAGTGGTGCATCTGGCGGATGAGCAGCCCGCCGCGCACCTCCAGGCTCAGATGCATGGTCGAGTCGAACGCCCGGCTGACGAGGAGCCCGCGCAGCGGGCCGTAGGAACCGTCATAGGTCACCTGGGACATGCCGGGGTCGTAGAACAGCATCAGTATCGCCCCGGTCACCAGCAGAACGACGAACGACCACACGGCGATTTCCGCGAACATGAACGACCAGTGGGAGAACTGGAACGAGCGGCGTACGGTCGGCAACGAACGCATCTTGGGCCCCCTGACCTTGTCTACACACAAGACGCGATCGGGCCGGCAGGTGTGACGTCGGCAAGGGCCCGGGTGACCGTGAGCTCCGTCACCGCGGAGGGCCAGAACAAGGGACACCTCCGGTCCAGCGCCGTTGCGGGCGGGTGACGCGGCGGGGTGAGGAGTGGGGCGATGGCCCTGTCGCCGGCCGTCGCCCCTTCTTACGGGTCTACAGCACCTTCTTGGCGCCCGGCAGGGCGCGCACCACGTACGCGGTCGCCCAGCACAGTGCCAGTCCGATGGCGGTGAGCAGCGCGGCCTTGGCGATCGCGGGCGCCTCCACGCCGCTCAGGGCGTAGCCCAGGGCGACCAGGACGGGCGGGTGGATGACGTAGACGGTGAAGGCGTGCGCCGACAGGAATCTGCGCAGGCGTCCCTGGCGGCTGAGGCGCTGCCTGAACAGCACCACGAGGCCGAGAATGATGCCGACGGCGAGTACCGATTCGGACAGGGCCGTCAGCAGGGACGGCAGGGTTCCGTGGCCGAAGCTCACCTCTCTGTAGGAGCTCACGACCCAGACGAGTGTGACCGTGGCCAAAGCCGCGGCGGCGAAACCGGCCCGGCCGGCCGCCTTGGGCAGGCTCTGCAGCCAGCCGCGCCGGGCCGCGACCAGCCCGACGACGAACAGCGCCGCGTACTGCGGCAGGTAACCGGGCGAGGGCAGTCCCAGCACCGTGACGCCCATCGGCACGACGATGCGCCACAGGTACGTCACCAGGGACAGCCCGGCGACGAACCCGGCGATCGCGGCGACGCCGGGCGCCCGGCCGGTGGCCGGGGTGGTTTCAGGCGTGCGCCGGCCCTGGCCGGTCAGCAGCCGCCACAGGACGTAGAGCGCGCTGAACACGAGCAGCACCTCGACGAACCACATCGGGCCCGGTGTGTACGCCGACAGGTAGTACTTCCAGTAGGGCAGCTCGGCTCCCTGCCGGGCGGCGGCCTCGCTGGCGGTGGTGTACCTGCCCATGGTCACCAGGGGACGGATCAGCAGCAGCCACAGCAGCAGCGGCACGCCCAGGCGCAGCAGCCGCTCGCGCAGGAACTGCCCGGCCCCCTTGCGGTCGTAGGAGCGCGGCACGAACAGGCCCGAGATGAGGAAGAAGGCCCCCATGAAGAACGCCTGGTTGAACAGCAGCAGCAGGTCCAGCAGCACTCGCGAGGAGTCGGCCCCCGGTTCCGTGTAGTACCAGTCCGGGATGTCGCTGTAGGCGATCACGGAATGATGGACCACCACGAGCGCCATCAACGCGGTGCGCAGGTTGTCGACATGAAGAAGCCGCGAAGCGGTGGTGGGCGGCGCTGCCTGCTGGTTGACGGGCTGGGTCATCGGTTCGCCGTCCCTTCGGGCGATGCGGCAGGAGCGGTGTGCCCGGGCGGGCCGGCCTTCCTCGTGGATAATCCGGTCCACGAGGTGAAGGGGAGGGTCGGTGTTGTCCGGTGGTTCTCTGCTTGCCGCATGAGGTTCTCCCTGAATCGATGTGTGTTACTTGTTGTATAGCAGATAGAGTTACGACGTGCAGCTGACCCTTGACCTTGACAGCGAGGTTCCGATCTACCAGCAGATCCGGGACCGGATCGTGGAGGGGATCGCCAGACAGCAGGCGCGCGAAGGCGATCCGCTGCCTTCCACGCGGCAACTGGCCGCCGATTTCGGCATCAACTTCCACACCGTGAACAAGGCATACGACCTGCTGCGACAGCAGGGCATCATCCGGATCAACCGCAAAAGCGGCGCGGTCGTACGGCGTGACGCCACGACCGGACCGCCCGAGGCGGCCTTCATCGACGACTGGGAGGAACGTGTGCGCGTGCTGCTGGCGGAGGCTACCGTCCAGGGCATGGACCGGCAGGACGTGCTGCGCCGGTGTGAGGCGCTGCTGGTGAATTTCGAGGAGCACACGTGATCGTGATCCTCTGCGCCGGCCTGATCGCCATCGCGCTGGCCACAGCCCTGGCGCTGGCATTTCCCGCGCTGGCCAGGCCCACCCTGGCGTTCGGAGTGCGCGTGAGCGCGGAACGGGTGGACGATCCGGCCGTCATCGCCGCGCGTCGCTCCTACGCACGCTCGACCGTGGCGGCGGGCGCGCTCGTCGCCGTGGTCACGGTCCCGGTGCTGCTGGTCACGCGGTCCGCCGACGCGATCGGCGTCACCACGTCGGTGCTGGCGGTCCTGGACGTGCTGCTGTTCCACCGCGCCCATCGCATGATCCGCACCGCCAAGCTCACCGGAGGGTGGGCCGCCGAGCGACGTCAGGGCGTCGCCGTGGACACCACCTTCCGTACCGACCCGGTTCGGGTGCCCTGGCCGTGGGCCCTTCCCGCCCTGGCCGTCGTCCTGCTCACCGTGGGCGTCGGCTGGACGCGTTACGGCACACTGCCGGCCACGCTGCCACCGCTGTTAGGGTACGCCGCCGAACCCGCGCGGCGTGAGCCCACGACCGTGCTGAGCGCGTTCCTGCCGGTGATCTTCCAGCTCGCGCTCATCCTGATCGCCGTCGCCTTGGTCCTGGTCGTGCTGCGGGCCCGCCCCGAGCTGGACGCCGCCCGGCCGAGGGGATCGGCCCGCCGCTACCGCGTCTACCTGCGCGGCACGGCGGTGATGGTGCTCCTGACCGCGGCCTGCCTCGACCTGAGCCTGCTGTTGGCGGCCCTGCGCTTGTGGGAGGTCGTCACCCCTTCGGCCCTCTGGCAGGTCATCGTCTACGCCCCGCTCGTCCTGCCGGTGGGAGGCTGGCTGGTGTGGGAGGTCAAGGTGGGCCAGGCCGGGCACCGGCTGCCCGCTCTGCCGGGGGAGGAGCAGGAGGACTCAGGGCTCGGGCAGCGCGACGACGATCAGTACTGGTATCTGGCCGGCTCGGTCTACGTCAACCGCCGCGACCCCGCCCTGCTCGTTCACGACCGTCTCGTCTCCTGGTCATGGACCCTCAACCTGGGCCATCCCGTCGCGTGGATCCTGCTCGGTGCCCTCGCCGTCGGCCTGGTCGTCCTGCTGGTGCTGGTGCTGCCCGGCGCCGACTGATCCGTCCTGGGCGACGCCGCGGCGTGCGGGCGACGGTCCGCACGCCGCGGTCGTCCGTACGGTGTCCAGGACGTTCGTACGGTGTCTAGGCCGTGAAGGTGGCGGTGTCGTCGGTCGTCGCCGTCGGGGTGCACAGGACCGCGTCGAACGACCGGGCGACGGGTGTGACCATGGTGGCGCTCTGCGATCGCATGCTCTCCAGCGACGTCACCACCGGGTCCGCCGAGCGCAGGTCGGTCAAGGTGATGTCGGTGGCCAGTCCGGCGTCGGCGAGGGCCCTCTCCAAGCTGCCCGGAGGCGGGCCGTCGAGAGGGACGGACGCGACGGTGAACCCGACCGGTGAGCCCTCCGCGGGCCAGACCATGTCGGGCACCTCGCCGGCGGTGTGGGTCAAGCCCACGGCGCGGTAGTGCCCGCCGAGGCCGCGGGCGAGGTGATGGCCCATCGGCAGGGCGGTCGGATAGCCGTCATAGGTGACCAGGGTTTTCTGGATGTGGTTGTTGTGCGCGATCATGACGACGCGTGTGTCGGGGTCGAGGCGGTCGAGATGCCACTGCAGGCAGGTGGCCATGTAGTGGTCGCGGACCGAGGTGTCGTCGGGCAGGCCCGTCCCGGAGAACAGGGTGTTCATGGCGCGCAGCATGTAGTCGGTGTGGCAGGCCGCCTCCAGGTGGCGTCGCGCGACGTCGTAGCTGTGCTGGTCGCTGCGGGCCACGTACAGGGGTTCGAGCGCGCGCATCCGCAGCGACAGCCGGGCCAGTCCGGCCGTCAGGGACTCCTGGCCGGCGGCGTCGAGGTCCGCCCAGTGCGGGGCGGACGCGGCGGCCGAAGCGCCGGTGATCGCGCCGGCCGTACGCAGGACGCCGGCCGTCATGCCGGAGATCCCCTCGTCGACCACGCGCAGGTAGTCGGCCACCGGGTCGAGGTCGGGCCGCAGGGTCAGGGTGTTGGGCAGGTCGATCCCGACGATCTCGACAGGACGGGACCCGCCGCGGTTGTAGCGGCGCAGCCATCGCAGCAGTTCCCCGAACAGGTTGATCGTGTGCAGGCCGGCCACCCCGGACAGGTCGCCCTCGTCGCCTTCGCCGGCCAGCCAGGGATTGACGGCCGCGGCCTCACCCGCGCCCATCTCGACCGCCACGGTCGTGAAACCGCAGCGTTCGAGCAGGTAGCGGAGCAGTCGCGCGCGGGCGAGGGCGAACTCCCGTACGAAATGCGCGCCCTCGCCGATCGCCACGACGCGGGCGCCTTCCACGACGGCGCGCAGGGGATCGAGATCGTCCAGGCGCGGCTCGTCGGGGTCGAGGGTGTTCAGGACGGACACGTGCTGGGCCAGCGGATGGGCCGGACGCCCGGTGGAGGAGTGGGAAGACATGGTGGTAGTGCTCGTTTCTCCGTCGACATGATCATGGCCAGGAGCGCGTGGCAACACGCCGGAACGCCGTCTCAGTCGTGTGCGTCCGGGTGCCGCTGTTCGCGGGCTCGGTCAGAGAAACAAGCTGCCTGTGGGCATGTCGCCGATCTTATCAAGGGGCGGAACGGTCCCCGTCCGCGCCCGAAGCCGCGGTCGCCAAGGTGCCGCGTGCTGCTCCGGCCGTCCCTCGGGCTCGGCCGGAGCAGGTGAACGTCAGGGACCGATCAGCTGGTGACGGGGCGTTCGGTCTGGCGGCGGCCCATGAAGAAGTAGACGCCGCGGTCGGTCTGCAGGGCGGTGTGGAACTTCGCGGCCTTGGGCTTGGCCGACGAGTTGGCGGTGACGATCGTGATGACCAGGTGCTTGACGTACGCGCCGGTGTAGATCTTGCCGTACGAGTAGCTCCTGTGAGCGCTGCTCCTGCGCCAGGCCACGTTCTTGTCGGCGGTGTTCTTCAGCTGCTTCGCCGCGTTCTTGGTGTCGCCGCTGGAGGGGAACGCCAGGATGATCTGCACCGCCTTGAGGTTCCCGCCGTAGGCGGTGTAGGCGAGCTGGACGGCGTTCTCGCAGTTGTTGTCGGCCATCACGCCTTCGGCGTCCACCGGGTCGCACGAGTCGTACGTCCAGCCGCCGACCTTGCGGGCGGCGTACTTCTCGCCTTTGAGGGAGAAGTTCCAGTCGCCGAACTCCGAGTGTTCCAGCGGCTCGTCCGCACTGCCGCTGGGCGTGCTGGACGGCTCCGGGGAATCGCTCGGCGTCGCCGACGGTGGCGCCGACGGTGGCGTGGACGACGGCGGGGCCGAGGTGGGCGGCGCGGACGGTGACGTGGTCGGCTGGGCGATGAGGGTGGGCGCCGGGCCAGGGGCGCCCAAGAAGGCGTAGGCGCCGTACGCGCCGCCGCCGATGAGGAGCCCCGACAAGACGACGATCACGCTGATCAGCAAGGCTTTGTTGTTCCGGTCGCCCGGCGGCGGGGAACCGTAGGACGGGGCTCCCATCTGGTTGCCGTAGCCGTACTGCCCCTGGTTCTGTCCGTACGGCGGCTGACCCTGTCCGTAGGGACCCGCGCCCTGGTCGTAGCCCTGTCCGTACGGGCCTGCCCCCTGGCCGTACGGCGGTTGGCCCTGGCCGTACGGTGGCTGACCCTGTCCGTACGGGCCCGCACCCTGTCCGTACGGCGGTTGACCCTGTCCGTGGGGGACCGCGCCCTGGCCGTGCGGCGGCGGTCCCTGGGCGTGCGGGGGACCGTGACCGGGCGGTGGGGCGCTCTGACCGGGTGGCGGCCCGTACCCCTGCTGCCCCTGGTGCCCCCAGGACCCATGGGGATCGGGTTGCTGGGGATGCGGAGGGTGTGCCATCAGTCCATTGTGGGGCACATCCAGCCTTGCATGCTGCAATCGCCCCATTTTGGTGTCAATGGTGGGGTCGAAGTCCTGATCCACCTTGCGACCCCCAGCCGGAGCCACTCCATGGAGCACTTCTCTGCGAGTATCATGGCTTTGCGTGACCATGGATGTGCTTTGCGTGACCGTGAAGGAGAGTGGATCCTGAAAGAGTCAGCGCCCATGCCGCCGGAGCCGCTCGCAGCGGGAGCGCCGCGGCCGAGCCACGACCTGAGGGTGCCGGCCGAGGTGGTGGCCACGGCCGAGCAGGGGCTCGCCGGCGGAGGCCGGCCCCGCAAGCGCGTGCTCGTCATCGGGGCCGGGATGGCTGGGCTGGTCGCCGCCTACGAGCTGATGCGCCAGGGTCACGAGCCCGTCGTCCTGGAGGCCCAGCAGCGGGTGGGCGGTCGCGTGCTCACCCTGCGCGGCTTCGCCCCGGGCCTGTACGCCGAGGCGGGCGCGATGCGGATCCCCCGCGTGCACGACCTCACGCTCGCCTACTGCGCGAAGTTCGGCCTGACCCTGCGCCCGTTCGTCATGGGCAACCCCCGAGCCCTCGCCTACCTCCAGGGCGTCAGGACCACGCTGGGGCAGCTCAACGCCGATCCCGGGCTGGTCGACTTCGACCTGGCAGAGCACGAACGCGGCCGCACCTACGAGGATCTGTGGCGCACGGCGACGAAGGAGATCCACGACCTGTACGCGCAGGAGGGCGAGGACGCGCTCGACCGCATCTGCGCCGAGTACGACCGCTACTCCATCCGCAGTTTCCTGCGCGAGCGCGGGTTCTCCGAGGGCGCCATCGAGCTCTACGGCGTGATGAGCTTCAGGGAGTCCAACCTCAACGCGGCGGTGATCGAGCAGTTCCGCGAGATCGTCGGGCGCGCGTTCGAGGACATGCAGGAGATCGAGGGCGGCGCCGACCTGCTGCCGGCCGCCTTCTACGCGGAGCTCAAGGGGCACATCAGGTTCGGCCACGAGGTCACCGCCATCGAGCAGGACGATCACGCGGTCACCCTGCACGTCAGGACGGGCGCGGGTCGCACGTCGCTCACCGGTGACCACGCCGTCTGCACGATCCCGTTCTCGGTGCTGCGCGACATCGAGACCAGGCCCGCCTTCTCCCGCCGCAAGCAGCGCGCGATCCGCGAGCTCAACTACAACGCCTCCACCAAGATCCTCTTCCAGGTGCGTCGGGCGTTCTGGGAGCAGACCGACGGCATCGTCGGCGGCACCACGGTGACCGACCTGCCGATCCGGCGCATCTGCTATCCCTCGCACCCGGCTCCCGGCGAGGAGCGCTCGGTCCTGCTGGCCAGCTACACCTGGGGCCAGGACGCGCTGCGGTGGGGCGCGATGCCGCCGCACAAGCGCATCGACCAGGCCGTGGAAGACGTCGCCAAGATCCATCCGGAGATCCATGACCACTTCGAGTTCGGGGTCACGCACGCCTGGTACAACGACCCGCACGCGGCGGGCGCCTTCGCCCTCTTCGAGCCGCACCAGCAGAGCAGCCTGCACGACGCGATCGTCGCGCCCGAAGGTCGCGTGCACTTCGCCGGCGAGCACTGCTCGTTGTGGCACGCGTGGATCGAAGGCGCCCTGGAGTCGGGCCTGAGCGCCGCCCGCGCCGTCCACGAGGCCGGCTGAGCGCGGGCCGCCCATGAGTCAGTGGCGCGCCCGGTCGGCGTAGCGCCGTAGGCAGGCCGCCGCCGCGGTCAGGTCCGCGGCGGCGGTGGCGCAGGCCGCGAGGTGGGCGTCGACCGCCTCACGCAGCCACCGAGGCGCGAAGCCGTCGGCCTCCAGCCTCGCCCCGATCGTCCGCAGGCGTTCGGCGCAGTCGGTGAGCGCGCGGGCGTCGGACTGCAGGATCTGGGCGTGGGCGGCGATCGCCGTGGCATCGGCCGGCATGGCTCCTCCGTACGGGGTCAGGG
>NZ_JAAAHR010000173.1:0-19788 GCF_009908215.1 Nonomuraea sp. K271
TCTCCCGCCGCAGCCGGGCCAGCTCCTCCTGCTCCGACTCCTCCAGCGTTCCGCTCCCGTTGCCGTTGTACTGCTCATCCAACCGGTCCATCCGCACCCAATTGTGCAGCGTGTACGGACTGATCCCCAGATCCCGCGCCACCTGCGCGACGGGCTTGCCGGTCTCCTTCACGATACGCACCGCGCCCGCCCGGAACTCCGGATCAAAGCGCCGCCGCGTGACTGCTGCCACGACCAAACCTCTCCCGGTTCGGTCTCCACGCTACGAGGGGAAGGCCATCCAGCCGGCCCTGAAGGTGTGCCTGCGTCTGGTCGCAGCCAGGGACGTAGCGGATGCGCCAGCAGGGAGTTTTGCGCATGAAGAACCATGCGGTGATGCATCCTCTGTCTTCGGCCTCAGCCAGAAGCGGGGCGAGATGGGTCACGGCGGTGTGTTCGGCTTCAGCCCAATCATGGAAGGTGACGTTGACCTGCCGCCACGGGCGAGCATCCATGCGGTTGACTCCAAGTCAGCCCAAGAGCAGGAAGGTGTCCCAGCCCGACACCACGGTGCCGGTGGCGAAGGAGTGCAGCGCGAGCGCGGCCCCGGCGGCGCCGTCGAGAAGTTCCAGCGTTGCGGGGCGGGCGAGTTGCGCGGCGAGCCGAGCGGCTACATGCGGGAGTTCGTCGCCGAGCTGGGGAGTGCGGGCGTCGGAGGCCATCCGCCAAGCGGAGTGGAGCAGTCCAGCCGTGCCATGGCACAGGCCGATCTCCGGGAGGCGATCAAGTTGGGCGGGATCGCGCAGGTTGGCGAGCATCGCCTCTTCGGCGGCCTCTGCCGCCTCTCGTCGGCGAGCGCCAGGCCGGCCAGCTGGTGGGCGCGAGCCGTGCCGCTGATCCCGTAGCACCACGACGGCCGGGGGCGCTGCGAGGGGTCGGTGCGTTGCTCGCGTACCTGCTCGATGGTGATCACACCGGGCCACCACGCGGCTGCGTTGTCCTGCTGTCGCCAAGTGTCGGTCCAGACGCAGATGCGTTCGATCGCCTCTTTCGCGCCGGCCACGCCGACGTTGCGGATCACAGCCAGGGACAGCAGAGCCAGCGCCGAACAGATGCCGTGGGACATGCCCAGGTTGCCATGCCCGTGCGGATAGTCCGAGCTGGGCTCCCCATCGGGTGCGACGGTCGTCCACCATGGGGGCAGCTCGCTGCCCGCGTGCAGTGGCTCGGTCAGGCGCACCAGGTAGGACAGCACGTCGGCTGTGATCGGGTGGTCCGGGTGGCGGCTGAGGTGGTAGGCGCCCAGGCCGGCCAGCCCGCGAACCAGGTCGAACTCCTTTATTTCGGGTTGCTCGCCGCGGACGATGCGCGTGTGCGCTGCGGTCAGGCGGGTGCGGGTTATCGACGTGACCGCGTCGTCCAGGCGCTCCAGCGCTCGCTGGTAGCGGCCTGTGGTGCCCGCGGCCGTGTACATGGTGAAGGCCAGCGCGGGAGCGCCGAAGAACAGGCTCGTGTTCGCCGCCTTCGTCAACGCGCCGGAGGCGGCCACTTCCAGCCAGGCTTGCGCGATCTCTGGGTCACCGTGCCCAGAGCGGGCACGCTCGATGTGCAGCAGGGCGATTCCCGCCGCTCCCGCCCACAACGACTGCGGCCAGACTTCAGGCCGTCGCCTGGCGGCTGGGCGGTCCACGGCTGCGGATCGGCCAGCGACGTGGCAATGACATCGGCTACGGCGAGAGCGGTTCTGTGTGACTTGTTCATGACCTGCTCCTCTTGGGACGTGCGGTCCAGCTCAAGGCGGCGGCGCGGGCCAGGTGCAGGCACGCCCGCTCGCTGGCCGGCGACGTGCCGGCCATGCTGACGTGGTGCAGGTGCAGCAGATCGGGCAGCACGGCAGCCGGGGGAATCGTGCCCGCCTCCTCGAGTGCGCGGCGGTAGGAGGCGAGTGCCTTCCGGCGGCGCGCCCACCAGGAGACGATCTGCTCGCCTTCCAGACAGGCGGCCAGGGCCCCGTGATCGCCGGGTCGGGCCAGGCGTACGGCCTGGTCGTAGATAGCCCGGTCGGGCGCGGAAGCATCGGCTTGGGCATGGCTGAACAGCCATCGCATCGCCGTGACGTGGTCGCCGAGGAAGGCGGAGGCGATGTCGAGCAGGCTGGCGGCGGTCAGGGCGTGCAGGTGGGGCCCTTTCCGAGCAATGATCGCGGTCAGCTGGGTGACGACGGTGGCCGAGTCGGCGGCGAAGTAGGCCTCGGCCGCGTCCATGGTGGAGGGGCCGCCGAAGCGCGCGGTTTCCGGGAAGTAGGTGTCCCACTGCACGCGCGACGTCAGCCCGGCCTGGCGCACCCGCTCGCTCCACGCGGTGACCTCGGCAGCGGCGTCGGCGTACGTGTGGTCAGGCACGGTGAGGCGGATACGGAGATGGTGGTCGGGGTCGTGGTAGCGCAGGAACCACCACCGCGCTTCGCTGCCGAGCGTTTCCACCAGGCGTGGAAGGTGGCGGATGAGGATGGCGTCGTGCCGGTCGGGGTGGCAGTACAGCTTGAGCGACAGCCGCCCATTCTGGCCCGGTAGGTGACCGTGGTCGCGGAAGGTCACCTCGTTCGGGAGCCGGGGCGGTTCGGCAGGCTGGCCGGTCGCGGCGAGAGGGATCACGACCTCGTGGGCGAGCCCGCCGATCCACCCTGCCGCGTTCGCGTGGGGGGCGACGCGCAGCACCGCGGTGCCGGTGCGGTCGACCTGGGCGCGCAGCAGGACGCGGTGCGCAGGCTCGCAGAGGTCGAGCCGCAGGTGCTGGTCGCCGCCCCCAAGACTGACCGTTTCCGGCAGCGCCACCATCTCCAGCCAGGCGGTGAAGGCGTTGTCCCATTCTGTCCAGTCGGCCGAAGGAGTGGGCAGGTCGGCTGCGGTGAGCCGCCACCGGGCGGGGGAGATGATCGTGCGCTGGTAGCGCAGCGCGGGGACGAACGGCAGCACCGATGCGAGACCCCAATCGAAGCCTGCGCAAGGGATCTGGAGAGCGTGTGGCGCTTGGAGGATGAACCGCGTCAGCGGGTGCGTGTGCTGGATCAGATTGACCGCGTTTAAGATCACCGGCTCGACGGCGTGGCGACGCGACAGTGACACCAGGTAGATGCCGTGGTCGGCGGTGACAGCGAGGTCATCCAGCGCGAGTACGTGCGTGCCGCCGGGGTGGTCGCCGACCGGTAACACCTGCGGCAGCACTTGGAGAGCGCGGGCGACGTTGTCGGTGCCGATGTACGGGGCGGGCGCCGACACCTGGACGGCGAGCGCCTCCCGGGTGCTCGTGGGCATGCCCGCGTACAGGGTGCTCATCCGCTGCCGATGCTCGTCATCGAACATGTCGAGGAACCGGCCGGTGATGGTTCCCGCGGCGCGTGATGCCCCGACGATGGTGAGCGTGAATCGGCCCTCGGCCAATGCCGCGGTGCTGGGTGCGTCGATGCGCACGGTCAGGTCCGTGGAGGGTTGAACCGGCGCGTCCGGGGCCACCCGGCCGAGGTCGGCGATCATGGTGTCGTCGAGCAGGATCTCGCGCTGGCGGCGCATGGCGGCGTTGTGCGCCAGCGCCAGTAGCTTACGGTCGCGATCCGTCAACGCCGCCTCCTCGGGCACGCGGTCGCCGTCGTCGAACCCCGCCGGGTAGCCGAGCCCGATGTCGGCTTCGACCACGTCTCGGAGCGGAACCAGGGCGCGCGGCCCGTAGCGGTCCAGGAACCGTTGATGCCAGGCCATCCAGCCCGTGTTGAGGGCGGGGAGGTTGGCCAGGCGGACGATCGCGGCCGCTGCTGTGGCGGCCTCTGCCGCGACAGCCGCGGGGACTGTCACCTGCGCGTCCAGGCGCAGATCGACCGCGAGCGGGGGACGCTCAGTGGGTTGGATAGCCGCCATCGCGGCCACCGCGCGCGCCCTATGATCGGCCGCCAGAGCGGCGGGTACACGGTCGTGGTCGTCGAGCTCGCCAGCGACGTCGCGTAGGACCTTGACGATGTCGGCCACCTCGCCGATCTCGTCCGCGTTCACCGCCTCCAGCTCACGTAGGAGGCGCCGGAGCGGATCGCAGGCCGGCATGGGCGGGCGCAGGCTGGTGAGCAGAAGGCGTTGGGCCACCAGCTCGGCCACGAGTGCGTCGACCATGCTTTCGGCAGTCCGGGGGAACGGGGCCGACAGCCCGTCCATCAGATCAGCGACTGGGAGCGGATCACGCGCCAGCCGGAGCGCTGCCCGTACGGGGCCGGTGGCGCGCACGCTCACATTCCCTGGTGCGCCGCCCGCTTCGGGGCTGGCGCGGTGCTCGAGCACCAGGCGGCCGTCCCGCTCGAACGCGAGGTTGTTGGCGACCACGGTCAAGCGTCGCCGGAGCGCTTTCTCGCCCTCCAGCCGCTGAACGACCGCGGCGAGCCATTCGGCTGTGACACGGGCTATCGGACGATGTGCGTCCCCGATGCGCGCCGCAGGCAGATCAGTCGCCGCGCTGATGCGAGCCGGAGCTACCCCGGCGAACAGGCCGAACGGTGTCGCGCGGCCCGAGGCACGCAGCAGGTAGCGCATCACGGACAACACGGCACGGCGCACACTCTGATCAGAGATCGGCTCTCCGGAGCAGATCTCGCGTACGCGCCGTGCCAGATCCGGGCTGGCCTGCTCCACGGCCGCCGCGAAACCGGGTATCTGCCACGTACGTGCCAGCCAGGTTCTCCACGAGGCGCTGTTCGCGCCCTGGTGGGTCAGGCCGGGCCATGACGCGACCTGCTGGTGTGGCGGCCAGGCGGCGGCCCGCAACACGGCGGCATCGAGGTATCGGTACATGATCCGCTCTCGTGGCTGGAGGGTGGCCCGGCCGGACGGTGACTCGCGCCGGCCGGGCGCTCGGGTCATCAGGTGACGGGGATCTGGGTGCTCACTTGCAGCTGACGCACGCTGTTCCGCAGGTCGAGTTGCATCCGTCGTCGGTCATGCGGATGAGTTGTTCGGCGGCCACACCGGACTCGACGATGGACACGTCCAGATCGGCGAGCCAGTCGGCGTCCCAGCCGTCGGTGTCTTTGCGTTCCGGTTCGGACGGTGCGAGCGTTGCCGTACTTCCGGGAGCGCGGGTGGTCATGACGGTTCCTCCTTTGTTGGGGTGGGCGGGATTCCCCGGTGCTCGCCAGGGAAGATCGGCCGATTTCCCCTGGGAGCCCGGCGGTTTAAGGCCAGGTGACGACGACGGTCCCGTGCCGCTTCGCCACCACTCCCGGGGAGAGGACCGGCGGGTCGGAGGGCTTCGGATGTACCGGATGGACGCGGCGCCGCGGCGGTAGTGCTTGTCCGCCCACCGGCGCAGCAACTCCGCGTAGCGGGCGGCGAGGTCCTCGGCCGCTGGCCCGTGGGCGTAGACGCCGCTTTCGTATCCGCTGCTCATGTCGGCGTTCGGTCGTGCGGCCCGGTAGGCGAAGCTGTCGCCTCTGATCAGGACGGGCACGCCCTTGAGTGTCGAGGGTGTGAGCAGCTCCAGGTCGACGATCGTCTGGTCGGCGTACAGCAGCGCCATGTCCGCATCGTTCGTGAGCAGGAACAGCATCTGCTCGTCGGGCATGTCGAACACGGCGCCGGACCAGCGTTCGATCCTCGGCAGATGCAACGCCCGGCGCAACGCGTCCGCATCAACGCTGAGGCTCTCGTCGTCGAGGCACACCACCACGCCGTCGTCGATCGTGATGGTCCGCTCGGTGTGGGACCCAGCCCCCTGGACCGGCACGAAGGAGCACAACCCGTAGGCGCGGCTGACGAGGCCGGACCTGTAACGCTCGAAGACGATCCAGCGGGTCGTCCCCTTGAATCTGAGCGGGACGACGATCCGGCCGTCGTCGGCGAGCTGCTCCAGCCATGCGGGTGGGATGTCCCAGAATCCTGCCGTGCCGATCACTCTGTCGAATGGGTCGGCTCCGGGAACGCCTTGCTCCGCATCGCCCAGCATCACGTTCACGTGGTGGTAGCCCGCTTCGTCGAGGAAGGTACGGGCCCGCGCGACGATGTCGGGGTCGATGTCCACTGTGGTGACGTGTCCGCGGTTACCGACGAGCTCAGCCGCCAAGGCCGCGTTGTAGCCGCCGCTTCCGTATTCGATGACGCGCATGCCGGGTTCGATCTCGGCCGCTTCCAGCATGGTGGCTTGGAGATGGGCGGCGGAGACGACGCTGAGATGCCTGCCGCCGTTGGGGCCGGCCTTGACGATTGGCGCGTGGTCCGGGGCGTAGGCGGTTTGCAGCGTCTCGCCCGGCGTGAACACGTGACGCGGCACGGCGGCGACGGCCGCCGCCACGGCCTCGGACCGGATGGCCCCCTGATCGCGCAGTTCGCGCACCATGGCGTCACGTAGCTCGGCGGCGTCCTGGACGTCGTTGTCGGTGGTCACGGGCAGGTCCCCTCTTGTCGGTTGTGATGGGCAACTGGTCGATGATGGCTGTGGGCGGGTTCGCAGTGCCGGTTAGCCGCGCTGACCCTTGTCCTGGAGGAAGGTGTCGGGCTCCGGCTTCTCCCCGCGGCGCAGATGCTCGTCGCGGTGACGCTCGGCCAGAGTGATGTAGAGGTCCATCGCCTGCCGGTGAAGGCCGCGGCCGGTCTCCTCGTAGCCACCGTCGCCGGTGGAGCGCAGTACGAAGAAACGGCCGCCCTCGGAGGCGAGTTCGAAGGCTCCGCAGCAGGATGTGCAGCTGATGCGGAGGATGCCGCCGGTGGTGTTGTACGTCTCCCACGCGAAGCTGGAGGGCTCAACCTCGGATTCCGCGGCGTGTGTTGGATCGCGTTGGCCACCTGCGTCGGACGTGGGAAGACGGCGCCTCGTCATGGCTGGCTACTTCCCCGGGACGGAACGGTGCGAGCTCGGACGAGCGGACACCAGCGGAAGGTCCGGCATGCGCCAGCCGGGCGGCGCCACCCGGTCCATCAGCATGAGGAGCTGGCTGCGGACGGCGGCCCGGCACATGATGCCGCCTGGAGGGCAGTGGCCCCGGTAGTAGGCGACGAACGCTCGTCCGTGGAGGGAGTACTCCACGTGGAACCATCCACGGGCGGTCTGCTCCAATTCCTGGACGTCTTTGCGTGCTGACTCGTCAGCGGCGGCTTCAACTTCGCGCGCCAACATCGGTATCTCCTTGGGCTTGGGTGGTGGTGGCGCAGGCCGGAGCCGCTGCGGAGGCTCCGGCCTGCGCCAAAGGTGCGGGGCGGCGGGGACGACGACACCGGGCACACCCCGCACGTGGGCGCGGCACAGCACAGCCCTCCCGGGTGGGGCCGCACTGGTACGGGTTGCCGCGCCGGCATCGTCGGCTCCTGGTCAGAGCCTGGTCAGCAGGTGCGCCAGCCATGTGCGCCCGACACGGGCCAGGCGCATCTCCTCGGGGCGGCGGACCTCGTCTCCGTGCTCGGCGCGGTGCAGCCGGACCAGCGTCCACAGTGCGGTCAGTCCGGCCACCTGGACGGCAGGCAGCTCTTTCCACGCGGGAATGCCCGCCAGCAGCGCTTCGGTGTGCTCGACGCTGTGCCCCGCCTCAACGAAATAGGGGGCGAGGAACACCAGATCCACCCCGGCGGCGCCTACACACGCGTGCGACCAGTCCACCGCGTAGACGAGCTGGTCTTTGATGCGCAGATGCCGCGGGCTGAGGTTGCCGTGCAGGAGCGTGTCGCCCTGCAGCGCGTCCAGGTCGAACCGTTGAAGCGCTGACATGAACAGATCCCGCCCGCGCAACCGGGTCGGGGCCCTGCTGAGCATGCGATTGGCCGTCGCCCACATGCTGGTGACCAGATCGACCACAGACCGGGCGCGCTCGTCCGGGCAGGGGGTGAGGATCTCGCCCAGCCGCTGCACGGTGTCCAGGACGAGTGGCACGTCCACCGCTTTCGGATCCGGTGACAGGTACACGTGGTCGGCGTTGTCGTTGATGAGCTCGTATGCCAGCAGCATCCAGCCGTCGGCTGCCGTGGTCCACAGCAGGCGGGGCGCCGGCGCGTCCAGGGGCAGGCTCAGACTCGCTGATCGCTCCCGTTTGTAGAGCGGCAGGTCCGGGCCGGCCAGCGGGGTGGCCCTGAGGAACACGTCCTGTTGCGCGCCATGCACGTGCAGGGCGAGACCTGGCCGGGAGGTGCTGATGGGCTGAATCCGGTCTATCGCTCCGGTGTGCGCTTGCACGATGAGGCTGCGGACGGCGTAGGGCAGCTTGTTCAGTTCGGCAAGGTCGCGCACAGTGACCTCCAGGGGTCGAGAAGATGCTGTTGGCTGTCTCGCACCCCAGGGAGAGGAACTGGCTCGTCCCTGGGGTGCGAGACAGGGGGTGCGACATGGGCCACCGCCTGTGCCTTTGGGCGGCACTGCGTGGCCGGAAGGGTCATTCGGATCAGCCATACGAGAAGTGCAGGATCGCCGCCCGCGCGCGGGGGCGCGTGCCCGGCTACGTCTTGCTTGTTCACCCGACCACACCTCCCGGAGGAAGCTGGAGGAGACGATCACGCGCGGGCGCTGGGATGGCACGGCCACGGCAGCGTCTGGCCGACGTCCATGTCGTACTCCGGAAACGCTCGAAACCTCGCGACTGGTCACAGCTTCCGGCCCACCGCGCACAGGCAGAATCGGTCATCGGCCCTCGCGTTGATCATGCCTTCGGTCGGCCGCCACTGATCCAGAAAGACCAGCCCAGGCTGGATCAGCTCGAAGCCGTCGAAGAACCGCTGGATCTGCTCCGTCGTCCGCGGCACGACCGAAGCACTGGCCTTGCGGTGCGCGTACTCTTCGGCACCTGCCCGCGCGACACCGTCCGGGTCGTCCCACAGATGGGACAAGATCAGATAGCTGCCCGGCGCCATCCGGTCGCGTACTGCCTCCACCAGCTTCTCCGGGCGGTCCTCGTCGGTCAGCAGATGCAGCATGGCTACCAGGAGGAACGCGGTTGACTGGGAGAAGTCGATGTGCGCACGCAGGCCGGGGTGGTCCAGGATGTTCTTCGGGTCACGCAGGTCAGCCTCGATCGCGATCACGTCAGACCTGATGCCGGCCAACAGGGCGCGGGCATGGACCAGCACGATCGGATCGTTATCGACGTACGCCACGTGCGCGTCTGGGATGGTCCGCTGCGCGACCTCATGCACGTTCGGCGATGTGGGGACGCCTGTGCCCAGATCGACGAATTGCCGGATGCCGGCTTCGACGACCGCTTCCGTTGCCCGAACCAGGAAGGTTCGATTCGCACGTGCTGTGGTGCGAGCGTTCGGAGCCACTTTCAGAACCTGCTCGGCCAGCTCCCGGTCGGCGGCGAAATTGTCCTTGCCGTCAAGGAAGTAGTCATACACCCGGGCGATGCTGGGCGTGTTCGGGTTCACACCTGACGAGGGCGATGGGGTGCGGTCATCGGTCATCGAGGGTCTCGTGCGTTTGTGTCGGTTGCGAGGGTGCCGTTCTTCTCGTCTGCCAGAAGGATGTCCTGATCTGCGGCGGTCCGTCGTGCTCGGTCATGATGACCTCCTGATCGAGGGCGAGCGTGGTAGTGCGGTTGTTGAACTGGTCGGCGAGCTGGTGCGGAAGAGGTGCACGATCGACTGCTGGCGGGCCAGGGCGGACGACAGTGCGTAGGCGTCCGGCCCTCGTATGAACGCGGCCACCCCGGCCTGTCGCATGGGCTCGGTCGTGGCGATCCGCAACCGTGCCTCCCAGCATTCGCAGCCGGACCCGTCTCTTCCGCGGACGATCTCCCATCCGGGTACGTGCGTCGCAGCGCGGACATATTGCCGGTGCGCGAGGATGGTCGCGTTCATGTGGGGATCTCCCGCATCAGCATGGGTGAGGACCTGCCTTTCTGATCAAGGGGCACACCGGGGGCCTGCTCGGCGGGGATTGCGCGTTCCGGTGTTGGCTACGGCGACTTGCTTTGCTCCTGCTCTATGAGGAGGTCGACGAGGCTCATGGCGGTGGTGGCGCGGAGATAGGACGCCAGGCTGGTGTTCCGTTCGGCGCCGGTGGGGTAGGAGCGGCGCGCGGCCCACCAGAGGCCGGTGTCGCTTCTCCACACGCCCCACGCGGGGAACTTCTGCTCGAGCTCGGTGGCGACCGCATCGTCACCGAGCGCTACTGTTCGGTCGCCGAACTCAGCCTGTGTCACGCTAGACAGAGTCATACTGGAGAGCGAGACGAGCTTTCAAAGGGTCTGAAAGCGGGTGTGGGCGTGACCGAGACGATCGGAGTCCGGGTCGCCGGGCTGCGCAAGCTACGCGGATACAGCCAACGTGGCCTCGCCACACGCGCGCACGTCTCCTACAGCCTGCTCACGAAGGTGGAATCCGGGCATGCGCCCGCGAGCCCGGCGTTCATCGGTGCCGTGGCGCGGGCACTGAAGGTAGATGTTCCCCGCATTACCGGTCAGCCTTATCAGGAGCCGGTGAGCCAGGGGCAGCGGCTCCAGGCCGTCGTCGAGCCGTTGCGTCGGGCCCTGCTCACTCAGGATCTTCCGCCGGAGGAGGCGCCGGAGCCGCGGTCCTTGGCGGAGCTTCGCAAGGACGTCGAGGAGGCTTCGCAGTTGGGCCGGCAGGCTCGTTACCTGCGGCTCGGGGAGATGCTGCCTTCCCTGCTGGAAGAGCTGTCCATCGCCGTCCACCACAGCGACGATCCCCGTCTGCATGCGCTGATGGCCGAGGCGTATGGGGGCGTGTCCGCGCTCGCCCACATGCTCGGATACCAGGACATGCGCGGCATCGTGCTGGAGCGGATCGAGCGTGAGGCGCAGCTGAGCCGTGATCCGCTGCGGGTCGCGCGTACGCGCTGGTCGCGTGGAGTGTCTCTGCTCGCGGTCGCCGCCTACGAGCAGGGGCTGCGGCTGATGGAGCAGACGCGGCGCGGCCTCGGCGACGACCCCGAGCGGATGGAGCCTGCCGCTGCGGCGCTGTACGGGTCGTTGCATCTGAGATCGTCCGTGCTGGCGGCGCGCTCCGGTGACGCGGACCTGTCGGATGAGCATCTACGGCTGGCCGGCCATGCCGCGCAGTCGCTGGCCGGTGATTCGACGAACTACTACGGGCTGGAGTTCAGGCCGTCCAATGTCGCGCTGCACGCGGTGTCGGCGGCCGTGGAACTGGAGGACGGGGCCAAGGCGATCGAGCGGGCGTTGCCGCTGTACAAGGCTTTCCCGGTGGACCTGCCGCCGGTGCGTGCCGGGCATCACTGGATCGACGTGGCCCGTGGCTGGTACTACCACGGCGATCGGGGGCAGGCGTTCGACGCGTTGCGGAGGGCTCGTTCGGCCGCACCGCAGCAGGTGCGGAACCATCCGATGGTCCGGGAGCTTGTGCAGACGATGGCGAGCACGGGAGCGCGGCCAAGCGAGGACCTACGGCGCTTCGCGGCCTGGCTAGGCCTGGTCTGAACACACGTCGGTACTGGCCCAGGAGCTGATAACTCGGCCACTCGGATGACCAGTCGTAGGCCAATGGGCGGCCGCTTGAGAGTGGCTGGCCAGGGGGTTGGTACAGCCCCAGCCCACAGGGGCGCAGAGTCGGCCAGTCGCCACCCCGACTCATGTGGACGTAGCCCTTCTCTTCAGAAGGCGGGTGGGGCGCCGATTACGTGGTGAATCACTCAGCAATTCTTTGAATCATATTCCCTCGCCTAGTGATTAACTCTCTCTCTTGAAGTCCACGCTGATAGTTCTTGTTGAATTCCCCCTGCTCGGCGATGGTGGCTCGCCATTTATTGTGCCAGGAATAATGGTAAAGACTCGCTGGATGTCGTTGATCGGGGCTCCGTTTCGAGATGTAATTGAAGAGTTCGAAGGCAGTCGCGCAACAGTGCGCAGCAGAAACGGGGGCAAGAAATGTCGTACACAGCTTCTGGAAAGAGCGTTCCGGCCAACATTCTCGGGGAGAGCCTCGTGCCGGAGGATATGGCGCGAGTGACGCCAGGGGACTGGGCGGAAATCCAGCGGCTGGCGCGCGGTTACTGCCGTACGGTGGACGCCACGCGATCCCGTAAGCGCATGGACGGCAGCGCCACGATCGTCAAGCAGGGGCACGCGCCGTATGGGACGGACGACGTCTCCGACGACGTCACCCAAGATGCGGTGCTGCTCTTCGCCCACAAACTTCGCGACATCTCCGCGTCGTGCCGCAAGGCTTCCGACAGCACGACGGATGCCCCCGCGTGGGTCTACGTCCGGCGCGACGGGGGCGAGATTACGGTCTCGCGTACGACGCTGCACCGGTGGGCCGTCCGGGATGCCGCCGCGCGGAACGGCTACCGGGTTGATGTGCCTCCGACCGAGGTCGACGCCACGCCCGGCGCACAGCTCATGCGACCGGTGCCGCACGTGGAGAGTGCCACACGGGCGGCTGAGGCGTTCTGCCTGGCTCAGAACAGTGCCGTCATTTTCCGGCAGGCGTTCGGAGATGGCGGTGACTTCCCGACCCTGCGAGCGATGATGAAGATCGCTGGGCAAGCCGATGATCTGGGGCGGGCGGGGGTTCTGGGCAAGGTCGCTCAGGAACGATACGGCGGTGCTTACGGTTCCCGCCGGGCTGTGATCCGGACGCGTGACACCGCACGGGCCGAGTGGCAGGAACTGTCCGAGCGCATTGACGATGCCAGGGACACGCTCAGGTACGAGGGCGAAATGACGCAGGAGTAACCCGAAGGCCATAAGAAGAGGGCTCCAGAGATACTCTGGGGCCCTCTTCTTATGCTCTTGCTAACTGTGGTGTCCTGAGCGAAAGATTCCCCGAAAGGAGCCGAGTAGCGGACGGTTGGGCGGGCGCGGTAGCCGTATTTGAGTGAGGGGAGATTCGCCGGTACGCGCCTAACACGATCGGTGTTTCTCGACCATACGGTTCCTGGGCAAACGCCTGCCGTTCTGCTTGACGCCACGCGAAAGGAAATCATCGAGCGCGGACGGTTGAGCCGTTTCGTCAACCGTATTTAAGTGAGAGCAACTTCGCGACATTGCAGCGTCGCGAACGTGTCCGAGATTCTCGGCAATCTCGCTTACCCATCTCTTCACGCGCGCGCGGCAGCGTCCACATCGCGCTGCGCTTACGTCCAATCCGCCCGGCCATCTGCCGGGATTTCTCATGTCTGGAGGTTTTCCATGAGCGCTGCATCCAAGCTCACCAACACCGTCACGATCAAGAAACTGGCCGACGTGGTCGCCACCGTGCCGTACCTGCTCGGCTTCCACCCCTCACAGAGTCTCGTGGCGGTGGGTATCGACGACGCGAAGGTGAAGGGCGTCGTCCGCCTGGACCTGACGCAGGACCCTGCCGAGGTGGCAGCGCGGACGAGCCATCTGGCGAACGTGCTGGCGGGCAACGGTCTCCACCATGCGCTGCTGGTCGGCTACGGAGCTGGTCCGCAGGTTACTCCGATGATGGATGCCGCCATGGAAGCCCTGCCCGGGAACGGGGTCGCCGTCTGCGAGGCGATACGCGTTGATGAGGGGCGTTACTGGTCCTACATCTGCTCGGATGTCAGGTGCTGCCCTCCGGAGGGGGTACCGGTCGATCCCTCCAGTAGCGCGCCTGCCGCTGCTGCCGTGGTGGCCGGGATGCGCGCGCTTCCCGACAAGGCGGCCCTTGCTGCAACCCTGGAGCCGCACCAGAACTTCGACCAGGACCGCGCCGAGAAGATCACGCGGGAGGTCTGCGCCCAGGCCAGGAAGGAGAGCAGTCCGGGCGATGACTGGTTCGGCGACGGCGTGAAGCGGGTCGTGGCTGCGCTGGATCAGGTTCAGGCTGGAGGGCATCTTGACGCCGAGACGGTGGCCTGGCTCGGCGTGTGCCTGACCGCCAAGCCCGTACGCGACATGGCGATGACGTACGTGCTGGAGTACGACACAGAGACGCATGTGCGCTTGTGGACCGAGGTCGTCCGCAAGGTTCAGCCCGCGTTCGCCGCCGCTCCCGCAACGCTGCTGGCGTTCGCCGCGATGTGCCGGGGCGACGGGCCGCTGGCGAGCGTCGCGCTCGACCGGGCTCTGTCGGTCACGTCTCACTACACGCTCGCGCTCCTGCTCGTCGAGGCGCTCATGGTGGGTCTGTCGCCGTCCGAGGTGCTCGGGCGTGACTGGAGCCAGATGGCCGACGACATCATTGCGCAGGTACGAGAGCGGCCCTCGGCTGCCTGGCCACTGCTCCCCGAGGGCTGGTGATCGCCCTGTCGGCGGTCTGATCCGCCTTCCCGACGCGGTACCCCACACAGCCAACCCGCCGCCGCTCCCCGGGAAGGGCGCGGCGGCGAGCCTTTCCCGATCAACCGAACGCCGCCCTGACGTGCCGGAACGAAAGGATTCCCGATGGACGGCTGCGACGTGAACGACCTCGTACCCGAGATCGCCAGGCATCTGCACGGCTACAGCCCAGAGACCCTCTGGGGGACGCCGTACCTGATGGGACCGGACGGCGCGCGCCTGGCCGTACACCAGCTGATGGGCCGGACAGAGTGGATCGTGGTCACGGGCCTCTACCCAGTCGAGTCCTCTGACCTGCGGCGCCATTCGATCATCGTGGTGACCACGCGTGGGCCGAAGCACATCGCCAAGAAGATCAACCGCCGGCTCCTGCCGAAGTACGTACGCGATCTCAAGCAGCAGCAGGCCAGAACAGCCAAACACACCGCGCGAACCGATCTGGTCGAGACCCTGCTCGCCCTGCTGCCCGGGCACGCCGTCACCGCTGCCGAGCAGGAAGCCGCCGTCCGGTGGCGACTCGGGTCCATCTACGGAGTCTTCGAGGTCCGCGACCACGCCACCAGCATCGAGATCCGCAACGCGGACCGCGAGCTCGCCGAACGCGTCGCGTACGCGATCAACCAGCGCGCCACCTGAGCGCACCAAGACACATCCGACGGGCACCGGTTCCGGCCGGTGCTTCTCCGTTCTCCTGGTCAGAGAGGAAGCACAGCATGTCCCGTGAATCCCTGGAATGGCTGAACACCAACACGCTGATCGGCCACACCGACAAACGCGGCAGCGCCTGGCACTACCGGGCGAGCATGCAGGCGGAGGAGCCCAACCACTACCCGGGGCCGATTCCGGTCGACGACGTCAAACGGCGCCTGTTCGGCTGGCAGGCGCTGTCGAGCCCGGTGTACGTGGAGGATCCGCGCGGAGGGCTCGCCCAGGTCCCCGGACGGCAGGCGATCCTGCGCAGCGACAACGGCCACGTCATGGGGATCTTCTCCGACGGTTATGAGCCGCATCCGTACGTGGAATGGCTCGTCGGCAACATCTCCCGCCTGCTGGACGCGGACCTGTCGATCGGGTCGGCCGGACTGCTCAAGGGCGGCGCGGTCGCCTGGGTGTCGGTCGAAGTGCCCGACAACATCCACACGCCTGAGGGGGTGGAGTTCCGCCCGCACCTGTTCGGGGCGACCTCCTTCGACGGGTCCCTGTCCACGACCTTCAAACGCGCCATCACGAACATCGTGTGCGACAACACGATGGCCGCCGGGCTCGCCGAACGCGGCCAGCAGATCAAGATCAAGCACTCACGGCACTCGAAGTTCCGGCTGACCGAGGCACGCCAGGCTCTGAACATCGTCTACACCCTGGCCGACGAGTTCTCACGCGCCGTCGCAGACCTGTGCCGGATCCCGGTCAGCCGGTGGCAGTGGAATGCCTTCCTGGACGCCCACGTCCCGATGCCCGCCTCACCGGGGCGCAGCCGGACCATGGCCGAGAACAAACGCGACTCTCTGACCAGACTCTGGAACCACGACCTTCGGGTGTCGCCATGGCAGGGGACGGCCTGGGGAGTGGTCCAGGCGGTCAACACCTACACCCACCACGAGCAGCACGTACGCGGCGCCGACCGTGCCGAACGCAACATGCTGCGCGCGGTGACCGGAGGCGTAGACGACCTCGACCGCGACACTCTGCGCACCCTGTCCACAGCCTTGGACCGGCCGCTCACCTTCGCCGGTTGACGACACCCGACCTGGTAGGGCTCCTGCACTCGATATCCCCGGGGTGGGAGCCGTACCGGCTGAGAGGGGAACACCTGGTGGTGCTGACGACTGATGGCCGGGAACGCGGGCGTGCCGCTCGCGTCCAGCGTGGCAGGCCGCGACCGAGGGAGAGACGGCTGAGAAGCACAGAAAAGCGCGCACTCCGCATTCGGCGAACCCGGTCCCGGGCGGATGGCACGATACGGGCTGTCGGCGAGCATCCGTAGGATTCGGCGCGCGATCTCTCGGTGCCTGCCTACGCCCAACCCAGCCGACCAGCCTTCGCGCCTGAATAGCGCCACGCCGGAACCTTTCGGACGTTCTGAAGCCCTTCTCCGCTCACAACGACCTGTACCGTGTCGGCGGACGTGAAACGGGCCAGCACTGCAACTGGCGGATAGACACCCCGACACCTGGAGGAAGACGGACGGCGGGACGACCGACAACATCGTTGTCGGGAAACGATCAGGCGACTGTGTGGAGGGCGGCGACTCGGGTGGGCCGGTCTACACCTTCCGCAGTGATGGATCGGTGGTGGCCAAGGGCGCTGGCCGCAGGGAGCAGCCCTGTGATCGGCGATTGCGTGATGGCATTCACTGATATCACTACCATCCGCGAGGCGTACGGTGGCGACGTGTTGAAGCGCAAGTAAGGCAGGCTCTCTCCTTCCATGGTGACTTCTCGACCCCTGATGCTCGCGCTCGCGTGCACAACTGTGATCACAACAGGATGTGCCGCGTCCACGTGGCAGGACGTACGCGTCGCGACCCTGTCGCCGGACGGTAGAACGTTGACCGTCGAGCTGACCTTCGGTGCGCCCGACGAGACCGGTCGGCCGTGCGAGCGGGTGACGGACACTGAGGTGGCTGAATCGCCTTCTCATGTCGTCGTCGGGGTTGAAGTGGATGCTTCCTGCCGCCGTAGCTGGCCCTGGGAGGAGGAGATGACCAACATGGTCGGACGGGCTCATTACGTGGAGCTAAAACTGACGGAGCCGCTGGGCGAACGGACCGTCGTCAACACGAGCAATGAGCCCGTCACGGTCAGCCAGGAGCGGTGAGACGGGTCACCTACGTCTCACCCTCCATGGCGCTTTCTCGCCCGGAGTAGCAGCGCCGTACTTCCCCCGCGTAACGAGGTTGGGTCATGCCCAAGAAATGTGCAGCCCTTCGCTCGAAGCGCTGCAGTTCAATGTGCGACCCGGAGAAACACTTGGATGTGTTGACAACCCCCGTCGCTGCCTGCTCTTCATCTGGCTCGGCTTCTTCGGCATCGGCTGGTACGGTCCCCGGGTCGCCCTACGCCGCCGAATCGGTGCCGCTGACGGCGCCCCAGTCTGGCTATGGCCGTCAACCAGATGCCGGTCATCCTGGCGCCACCCGTGCCCGGCCCGCTCACAAACCTGACCGGCAGCTTCGCGCCCGCCTGGGCGCTGCTCGCCACGCTGACCGCTGTCACCCTGACGACGACACAGCTCAGCCATACTCGTGAACGCCCCGGAAACGCTGGTTCAGTAGGGGTGCCATGAGTGAGCAGGGCCGGAGGGGACATGAACGAGGCGACCGCGCATCTGCTGTTCGATGTGGTGGAGCGCATGGAGAAGAACATCATGGCGCGGGAGTGCCCGGCGATCGTCGTCATGCAGGGCGCCGTCAAGTTCGTTCTGAGTGATTACGACTACCTGCGCGACACCGGCACGGCGGAGGCGTTCGAGGCCAGGGCGGCAGAGAAGGCTGGGGAGATCGACGCCGTTCGCTGGGTGCTGGCTGTTCCGCAGGTGTGGCTCTTCGAGCCTCCTGACACGATCACCACCCGGGCCGTCTCCAACCATCCGTTGCGGGAGGGGGAGCAGGAGGCGATTACGTGGATGAGCTTCGATCGGGGTGACGGTGTGGACTACGGGCGAGTGGCGTACGTACGCCGCCCGAGCGGGGAGCCCGTCTTCGAAGAGCCGGAGATGTTCGAAGTGGGTGTCAGGCCGGAGGAGACCATGCCGGGCTTCGTTCTGCTGCAGCGGTTCCTGGCCGATGAGTGAGGGCCGGCTCCGAGGAGTCGACCCTCGACCGACTCGAATCTGTTGTTCGAAGGCAGACTGAAACGGTCACGGAGAGCTTATCGCCTGTCACTGGGGCTGTCCGGCTTCACGCAGAGGCATGCCATGGATTGGCTCGGACCCTTCCTCAGGCGACCGCCAACCGGAGCTGGGACATCTGGCGGGTGCTTGGCCTCGCCGCGCTGGTCGTACCGGTCATAGGGCGGGCCGTACGACTCCGATGAATTGTCGTTCGCGGTAAGGATCGCCTGCCCAGGTGTCGATGCGTACGGTGCTGCCGGTGGAGGGGGCGTGCACCATGTGGGTGGCGTCGACAGCGATGCCGACATGGTGGATCGTCGCCGGACGGGCGGGGTCGCGGGCGAAGAAGATGAGGTCTCCTGGGCGGATCTGGCTCCTGGGGATGCGGGCGCCGGCGTTCCACTGTGGGGCGGTGTGGCCGCCGATCCGGACGCCGACTTTGGCCCAGGCGTATTCGGCCAGGCCGGAGCAGTCGAACCCCCGGATACGCGCTCCGTGTTGGATGCCGAAGCTGGGGCCGTCGGGGCCGCCGCCGCCCCAGGAGTACGGGACGCCGCGCATGTTCAGGGCGGCCTGCACGGCGATCAGCCCGCGTTCGGCGCCGGCCAGTCCTTCGATCGGAATCACGTCGGGGAATTGTTCACACGGCCCCGGATCGCACATCGCCGTGCTCGTGGTGGCTGTGAGGTAGGCCCCTCCCGCGAGTCCGGCGAGCAGGACGACGCCGCCCATCAGACCGGCGGCTGCGGCGATGATCGAGGCCAGACCGGTTTCTGCGATCAACCGCGCGCCCCTGCTTGCGGCCAGTGGTTGGAGAGTTCTGCCAGGCGTAGACGCTGGTTCCGGGCGTCGTGGGGAAGCCAGACGGGACCGTGCGGGCTGGGACCGGCGACAGCGGTGGCGCATGGCACGCCGGTCTGGATGGCCCGCGGCTGGAGCCGGTCGTGCAGGGTGCTCTCCCTGCGCGTGGAGCTGGTCAGGAACAGGACGGGCGTGGTGATGCCGGTGGCGGCGGTGAGGGCGGCGTAGCCGTCCAGTTTGGCCACGACGCGGCCGATGGTTTCGGTGCCGGTGTCGTATTCGAGGAAGAAGTCGATGGTGTGGCCGTTCTCGGTCCAGCGGCCGTAGGCGTCGGGGCGGACGTGGGTGCCCCACTGGGTGGCGCAGCGTCGTTCCGTCCACCAGGTGTGCAGGTGGCATCCGCTGGTACGGCGGGCGGTGCCGTGCAGGTGGGCGAAGACGTCGTTGGTGCCGACGGTGTGGGCGAGGCGCTGGCTGTAGGCGATGGACAGGACGCGGTCGCGGCGGTAGCCGAACTCGGCCGGTTCGGTGCTGTCCTCGGCGGCCAGGATGACGGCGCCGCTCTCGCCGAGCACGTAGTGCCAGGGCGCGGAGCCGGTCGGCGGCCTGGGACGGAAGCGGTCGAGGACGCCGATGTGGTGCAGTTTGACCAGGCGGTGGCGTGCGGTGGTCGGGTCGTTGAAGGCGATGCGGGCGAGCTGGTGGCTGGTCAGGACCTTGTGGGTCCAGATCAGGCGGAGCAGGTGCCGGTCGCGGCTGGTGAGCCGGCTGGCGAGTGAGGCCATGACGGCGGTCGTGTAGTGCTCGTTCATCCGTGGACGTCTCCTCCTGTGCTGGGCTGCTGCCGCGGGTCGTCCTGCGGCAGGGCTTCGGGACGGCCCGGGGTACGGCCGTGTGCTCGGGCGGCGGCGGCCCGGACGCGTATGGCCAGGTCGGTGTCAGGGGTGGGGAGGGGG
>NZ_JAAAHR010000174.1:0-19750 GCF_009908215.1 Nonomuraea sp. K271
CCCCCATGGCGAACGCCCCCTCGGGCGCGCAGCCTGACGGCCTGCCCCGTGCGCCGCGACCGGCCGCCACCCCGGGCCGCACCCTGCACATGATCGGCAACGCCCACCTCGACCCGGTGTGGTTGTGGCCGTGGCAGGAGGGTTACCAGGAGGCGCGGGCGACGTTCTGGTCGGCGATCCACCGCATGGACGAATACCCCGACTTCGTCTTCACCTGCGACCAGGTCGTCCTGCTGTCGTGGGTGGAGGAGTCCGACCCCGAGCTGTTCGCGAGGATCAAGGAGAGGGTCGCCGAGGGCCGCTGGGTGATGACCGGCGGCTGGTGGGTGGAGCCCGACTGCAACATGCCGTCGGGGGAGTCGTTCGTCCGCCAGGGCCTGTACGGCCAGCGCTACCTGAAGGAGAAGTTCGGCGTCACCGCGTCGGTCGGCATGAACGTCGACCCGTTCGGCCACAACGCCATGCTTCCCGCCATCCTGCGCGGCCAGGGCATGGACTCCTACTGTTTCCTGCGCCCGGGGCCGCACGAGAGCGAACTGCCCGGCACGATGTTCTGGTGGGAGGCCCCCGACGGCAGCCGCGTCATGGCCTACCGCATTCCGTTCGAGTACTGCAGCCCGCCCGGCGAGGTCGCGGGGCAGACCGAGAAGGCGCTCGGCCAGCTCGACCGCTCGCTCGGCGACCTGATGATCTTCTACGGCGTCGGCAACCACGGCGGCGGGCCCACCAAGGCCAACATCGAGTCGATCCACCGCTACGACCGGATGGGCTCGTTCGGCGAGCTGACGATGTCGTCGCCGCGCCGCTACTTCGACGAGATGGCCAAACGCCTCGGCGAGCAAGGCATGGCCGAGCTGCCGGTGTGGCGCGACGACCTGCAGCACCACGCTTCCGGCTGCTACTCCTCCCACTCCGGCATCAAGGCGTGGCAGCGCAGGGCCCAGGCGGCGGTGTTGTCGGCCGAGCGGTGGGCCGCGATCGCCGGCCACGACGCCCGCGCCGACCTGGAACGCGCGTGGAAGCAGGTGCTGTTCAACCAGTTCCATGACGTGCTGCCCGGCTCGGCCATCGAACCGGCGTACGACGACGCCCGCGACCAGCTCGGCGAGGCCGTGGCGAGCTCCAAGCGCATCATCACGAGGGCGCACAACGTGATCGCCCGCGATGTGCGCATACCCGAGGAGAGCGGCACCCAGCCGGTGCTCGTCTTCAACCCGCACCCATGGCCGGTCACCACCCGGGTCGAGATGCAGTACGGCCTCGCGCCCAACGGCGTGCACGTCGTCGGCGCCGACGGCGCCGACGTGCCGTGCCAGCGCACCCAGTCGGTGGCGACCACCGACGACAAGGGCCGCGGCGCCACCGTGTTCCAGGCCGAGCTGCCCCCGCTGGGCTACCGCCTCTACCGGCTGCGCCAAGGCCCCGGCATGCACCCGGCCGGTACGCTGTCGGCCTCAGAGCTGCACCTCGAGAACGACGTGCTGCGCCTGGAGCTCGATCCCGGCACGGGCTGGCTGACGAGCCTGCTCGACAAACGCACCGGCGTCGACCTGGTGGCCGGGGCGGCGGGCGAGCACACCCAGATCTGCGAGGACCCGACCGACACCTGGGGACACCGCGTCGTGTCCTACGACTGGCCGGGCGAGGCGATGGAGACCACCCGCATCGTGCTGCGCGAGGACGGCCCGCTGCGCGCCCGGCTCCGGGTCGAGCGCGCGTGGGGCCGCTCGACGATGGCCGAGGAGTTCATTCTGGGGGCGGGCCACGACGACGCGGTCGAGGTGCGCGTCACGCTCGACTGGCGCGAGCGGGCGCACCTGATGAAGCTGCGTTTCCCGGTCGCGCTGGAAAGCCCTTCGGCCACGTACGAGATCCCGTTCGCGCACCTCGGCAGGCCGATCGACGGGGCCGAGGAGCCGGCGCAGTCGTGGGTGGACCTGTCGGGCGCCGTCGCGGGCACGCGCGCCGGGCTGGCCGTGGTCAACAACGCCAAGCACGGCTACGACGTCGCCCCGCCGAGCCCCGGCCGCGACCACAGCATCGGCATCACGGCCGTGCGCAGCCCCGTCTACGCCTGGCACGACCCGAGGCTGCTCGACCTCGACGGCCACTACTCCTACCAGGACCAGGGCGTGCAGCGGTTCACGTATCTGCTGGTGCCGCACACGGGCGACTGGCGGGCGGCCGGGCTGACCCGCCGGGCGGCGGTGCTCGGCTCCCCGGTGCGGGCGATGCTGGAGAGCTTCCACGACGGCACGCTTCCTCCGGCGCGCGGCTACCTCGACGACGGTGGCGGCCAGGTCATGGTGACCGCGGTGAAGTTGCACGAGGACGCGCCCCGCGACCTGGTGGTGCGCGCCGTGGAGAGCACCGGCAGGGCGGCCGTGGCCACGCTCGACGTTCCTCTGGCCGGCGTCCGGTTGACGGCCGACTTCGGGCCGAGCCAGATCCGCACGTTCCGCATCCCGCTGGACGATCCGCACTCCGCCGTGGAGACCGACCTGCTGGAGTTCGGCACCCGCAAGGGCGCGTTCACCGTGGAGTCGTGGTGACCCGGCCGTTGCTGATCGCCGATCCCGGAGGCGGCGAGGTGGCCGTCGAAGTGGTCGGCGCGGGGCCGTACACGATGAGCGGGAGCTGGGGCGAGCCGCGCCCGACCGGTCGCCGCGAGCTGCGCCTGACCATCCGGTACGACGGCGCCGAGCCCCGCGCCGGCACCGTGCGCGTCAGCAGGCGGGTGCCCGCCGCCGACCCGTGGTGGCTCATCCCCGGCCTGTTCTACGGCGAGAACCGGCCGGCGGCGTGCCGGCGGGTGTTCCCCCGCTTCGAGGCGGGCGCCGACCGGCCCGACGAGATGGTCTCGGCCCGGTGGGGGTTTCGCGCGGACCGGGCCGCCACCCCCGCCGTCATGGTGTGGGGCGACGAGGGCGGCGTCTGCCTGATCGCGGACGAGGAGTCGGCGCTCGGCGCCACCGGCCTGGCCATCGAACACGAGGCGGGGGAGGCGGCGATCGCGCTGCTCTTCCCGTACCAGGAGTTCCCGATCACCTACTACGGCTCGGCGCTGCCGCGGCCCGCCGAGGCCGCCACGCACGTCTGGCAGCCCGGCGAGACGCAGGAGCTGACCGTGGCGACGTGCCCGCTGCCGGCCGACCGGCACGCGTACGCGCCGCTGCTGCGCGAGGACCGCGAGCTGCGCCTGCCCGCCTCGCCCGTCGAGCCGTGGCAGGAGGTCGAGGAGGCGGCCGGCATCGCCGCCGAGGGGCTCTACCGCTGGCACTACGACCCCGACCCCGGGGTGCTGCTGGAGACGGTCGGCTTCGACCGGGAGGTCAGTGGCGGCGACGGCGAGCGGGTCGACCGGCAGGCCATGCACGTCGGCTGGGTGAGCGGCATCCCGTGGGCGGCCGCGCTGCTGGAGCACGGCCTGCGGACCGACCGGCCCGAGCACGTGGCCGCCGCCTCGCGGGTGATCGACTTCATCTGCGCCGACCTGTCGCCGTCCGGCACGTTCTGGGGCACGTGGTACCGCCGTTCGGGCTGGTCGCAGAGCTGGAGCCACACCAAGGACGCGTTGCACGCCCGCACGCTGGGAGAGGCGACGCTGTTCCTGCTGCGGGCGCTGCGCCACCGGCCCGAGCCGAAATGGGAGGCTGCGGCCCGCTCCAACCTCGACGTGATGGTGGCCCGACAGCGGCCCGACGGCAACCTCGGCACCCTCCACCACGCGGCCACCGGCGAGGTGCTGTCCTGGTCGGGAGCGTCCGGGCTGACCTGGATCGCCGCCCTGTGCGAGGCGGGCGGCGAGACGTACCTGCGGGCCGCGGAACGGGCGGGCGGCTACTACGCCGCCTTCGTGGAGGACGAGTTCATCTACGGCGCTCCCGAGGACGTGGACCTGGCGCCGACCTCGGAGGACGGCTACGCGGCCGTCATCGCCTACATGGCGCTGCACCGCGCCACGGGCGCCGGCCGCTGGCTCGACCTGGCCCGCCGCGCCGCCGACTGGACGCTCACCTTCCGCTACTCCTACAACGTGCGCTTCGGCGCCCGCACCCCCCTCGGCGTGTACGGCTTCGCCACCCGAGGCGCCGACCAGGCGTCACCGTCCAACCAGCACCTGCACGCCTACGGCCTGGTGTGCACCGACGAGCTCATCGCCCTGTCGGAGGGACTCGGCGACCCCTACTACGCCGAGCGGGCGCACGAGACGCTGGCCTGCTTCCGCCAGTTGCTGCCCGCCGCCGACGGTGAGGTGAACGCCTACCGCGGCATGATCACCGAGCGCTACTACCAGACGGACTGCTTCCAGCCCAAGGGCATGTACCTCACGCTGTCGCACGCCTGGAGCGCCGGGGTGCTGCTGCTGGCCTGCGAGCAGATGCTCGCCCGCGACCGGGCCCGCCTGGCGGATCACGCCGCCAGGTAGCGTGAGGCCGCCCGAAAGGCGCCGGATCCTCAGGACACCTTGCGCACGAACGCGTCGTCCGGGCTGATCGGCTGCCCCATGGCGTTCGTGACCTGGAGCCGGACGGGCAGCTCGTCCTGGGTGTCGAGCAGCGCCGAGCGGGGTTCGTCCCCCTCGAAGAGGTGCGCCTCTCCCCAGCTTCTGAGCGCCACGATCACGGCGAACAACTCACGGCCCTTCGCGGTCAGCGCGTACTCGTGGTAGGCGGACCCGTCGGCCGCCGGCACCATTTCCAGGATTCCCTGGGCCACGAGCTCACGCAGGCGTGAGGCCAGGATGTTCTTGGCGAGCCCCAGGTTGCGCTGCAGCTCGCTGAAGCGGCGGATCCCGTCGAAGGCGTCCCGGATGATCAGCAGGGACCATCGGTCACCGATCACGTCCACCGTTCTGGCGACAGGACACTCCGCCTGCCGATGGCTCACACCCCGTCCGCGCATCGTACCCCTGTCCGGCTGTCCGAGAATCACTCACGCAAGTGGTTGCAAGTTTAAACCCCTTTCCCTTACAGTCGCCACGAGCGGTTGCAAAAGGAAACCGCTTCGAGGAAGGGAGAGGCCATGACGGCACAGCAGGACGCCGGCAAGGACACCAGGGTCAGCCCGGTCCGGATCGCGGTGGTGCAGTTCGAGCCCCGCGTCGGCGTCGAGAACCTGAAGGCCAACGCGTTGGCGGTGGAGCAACGGCTGACGGCCGCCGCGCAGGCCGGCGCCCGCCTCATCGTCCTGCCCGAACTGGCCACCACGGGCTACGTCTTCGAGACCCGCGAGGAGGCCTTCGCTCACGCTGAGGCGGTCCCGGACGGCCCCACCGTGCAGGGGCTCGCCCGGTTCGCGGCAGAGCGCGACGTGTACGTCGTGGCCTGCGTCGCCGAGCAGGACGGCGACAGATTGTTCGACACCGCGGTCCTCGTCGGCCCCGACGGATACATCGGCCGCTACCGCAAGACCCACCTGTGGAACACCGAGAAGCTCTGGTTCACGCCCGGCGACGAAGGCTACCCGGTGTTCGACACCCGCATCGGGCGGATCGGTCTGCTGGTGTGCTGGGACATCTGGTTCCCCGAGACGGCCCGCATCGTGGCGCAGATGGGAGCCGACATCATCTGCGTTCCCACCGGCTGGGTCTGGACCCCGCCGCCGCTGTACGACGAGAGCGGCGTCTGCATGGCCGCCTACCTGACGATGACGGCGGCACATGCGAACAACGTGTTCATCGCCACCGCCGACCGGATCGGCCAGGAGCGCGGTGCCGGATTCATGGGTAACTCCCTGATAGCGGGCACGAACGGCTGGCCCATCGGCCGCATCGCCGGCCCCGACGAGGACACCGTGATCTACGCCGACGTCGACCTCACCGCGGCCCGGACGGCCCCGATCTGGAACCAGCTCAACGACCTGCACCGCGATAGGCGCACCGACCTGTACGACCAGATGCTCGGCTACCGCGGCGGCGCTCCGCTGCCCCGGTGACCTCATGGCCACCCCTCGCCGCAGGGGCGGGCATGGTGCGGCGACCACACCGACGCGCGGGCCTGGCCCACCGGCCGATCGCCTCGATGAGCGTCTCCACCGCACTGTTGGCGCCATTGCCCATCTCGTACCGGGAATCGCTTTATGACCCACACCATCGGACCACCATCCACGATCACCGATCTCAGGCGGGCCCTGCGCCGCGGAGAGATCACAGCCGTCCACCTGGCCGCGAACGCGTTGCGGAGCATCCACGGCCAGAACGAGACCCTCAACGCGTTCACCCTCGTGGACGAGGCCGGGGCGTACGAGGCGGCACGACGAGCGGATCAGGAACTGGCCGCGGGCCTCGACCGGGGCCCGCTCCACGGCATACCCGTCGCCGTCAAGGACCTCATCGACATCGCCGGCGCCCTCACCACATGCGGGTCCGCGACCTCCTTCGGAACCGTCGCCGAGCGCGACGCCGACGTCATCACCCGGCTCCGTGACCGGGGCGCGGTCATCGTCGGCAAGACCACCCTGCACGAGTTCGCCTACGGCGCGACCGGCGACCGCTCGCTGCACGGCCCTTCACGCAACCCGCACGATCCCGGCCGGATCTCGGGCGGCAGCAGCGGGGGAAGCGCGGTGGCGGTGGCCGCTGGCATGGTCCCCCTGGCGCTGGGCACCGACACCGCCGGCTCGGTCCGGGTGCCGGCCGCCCTGTGCGGAATCGTCGGGTTCAAGCCGGCGTACGACGCCGTCTCCAGCGCGGGTGTGTACGCGCTGGCACCCACGCTCGATCACGTCGGCCTGTTCACCGGCTCCGTCGAAGGGGCTCTGCTCGGCTACCAGGCCCTCACCGACCAGGTCATGGACCCTCTCCCGGACGACCCGCGCTCGATCACGGCCGGCTGGATCAGGGCCGGCGACATCGCGACGTGCGACCCGCGGATCGAGGGAGCGGGCCGCGACCTGCTGGCATCGGCCGGTTTCGCGCCCGACCTGGTGCACGGGTTCCCGGGATGGGACCGCGACCAGGCGCTGTTCGAGGTGTTCACCACCCTCCAGGGCAGGGAGGCGTACGAGGTGCACCGGCACCACCTGGAGGCCGATCGGGAGCTGATCGACCCGGAGGTCCTCGCGCGGCTCGACAGGGGCGGGAACGTCTCGACCGCGAGCCACGAAGCGGCCGGCGAAGCGCGCGCGGAACTGAGCACGATCGTGGGGGAGCTGCTGCGTACCTATGACGTGCTCGCTCTCCCGACGGTCCCCATCGTGGCGGCGCCCCTCGGCGAGCGCAGCGTGCGCGTCGGCCGCACCGATCTCGAGGTGCGCTCGGCGTTGCTCTCCCTGACCAGCCCGTGGAACATGGCCGGCGTTCCGGCGATCAGCGTCCCGGCGGGCCGGTGTGACGGGCTGCCGGTCGCGGTACAGCTCGTCGCCGCCGCGGGGAACGAGCACCTCCTGTTCTCAGCGGCGCGGGCGCTGGAAGCCGCCCGGCCGTGAGGCCGCCGGCGGATCTGTCGCGGCGCCGGCGCAAGGAGACTTGATGCCGTCCATCCAGATCGACCGCTGACCGTCTCGCCGGGGTCACCCTTCGGCGGTGCCTGCTTCGTGCTCCGGCCGGCCACCGCCCGACCGCCCTGGGGGCCACGAGGCCGGCGAACCGAGCCGGCCCGGCCGCCGTCCCGCCGCCCGCCCGGTCACGGTGTCGCCGTCATAGGCGCTCTTCACGGGCCACACCCTGAGGGCCGGCCCCGCCGGGCTCGGCGGGGCCGGGATCCTCGGACGACTTATCAGAGAAGCCACCGGCGGCCGAGCCCGACCGCGACGGTCCGGGGCCTGGTTGGGGGCGGTGCTGCTCAGCCGCCCCACCCACCTAACTCCCGACCGGTTCCGCGCGCAGCCGCGCCGAGTGCTTGACCAGGGCGATGAGCACTTCCCGGCTGGACTCGCGCTGCCTCGCGTCGCACATGATGATGGGGACCGTCGGGTTCAGCTGGAGTGCCAGCCGCACCTCGTCGAGGTCGAACTTCTGCGCCCCCTCGAAGCAGTTGACCGCCACCACGAACGGCGTGCCGCGCCGCTCGAAGTAGTCGATCGAGGGGAAGCAGTCGGCCAGGCGCCGGGTGTCCGCCAGGATGACGGCGCCCAGGGAGCCCTCCGCCAGTTCGTCCCACACGAACCAGAAGCGTTCCTGCCCGGGCGTCCCGAACAGGTAGAGGACGTAGTCGTTGCCGAGGGTGATCCGGCCGAAGTCCATCGCCACGGTGGTGGTGCGCTTGGCCTCGACGGAGGTGAGGTCGTCGACGCCGATCCCGCGGTCCGTCAGCACCTCCTCGGTGCGCAGCGGCCGGGTCTCGGAGACCGCGCCGACCATCGTCGTCTTGCCCGCGCCGAAGCCGCCGGCGACCAAGATTTTGATCGCCGTCGGCAGGCGCGGACGCTCAGAGCGAGCGAAGGCCATCGAGCACCGCCCTGTACATCTTCATGTCGTGCATGTCCACCTCGGATTGTGGTTCCTGGGCAGAGACGAGTTCGCGGTCGAACAGGTCACCGAGCAGCACCCGGATCGTGCCGGCCGGCAGGTCGAGATAAGCGGCGATCTCGGCCACCGACTTGGGCTCGCGGCACAGCTGCAGGATGCGCAGATGCTCGGGGTCGAGCCCGGCGTCGGGCCCCGGCGGCGGCCCCACGGCCAGCGCCATGGAGATCAGGTCGAACCTCCCGTGCGCGGGTTGCGTGCGGCCTCGGGTCACGACGTAGGGGCGGATGATCTCCGGATCCACCCAGTGCTCGTCCGTGGGCCCGTCGGCGCCACTCACCGTTCACTCCTGGCGACGGCCTCGGCGTTGCGGGCTCCGGAGGTGAGGTATTGGCCCACCCGGGCCACCAGCATCGCCATCTCGTACGCGATGAGCCCGATGTCGGCGTTCTGCGCGCACAACACCGCCAGGCAGGCACGCTCGCCCGCGTTGGTCACGATGAGGAACTGGGACTTCCACTCCACGACCGTCTGCCGGACCGCACCACCGGAAATGTGGTCGGAGACGCCCTTGGCCAGGCTCTGCAGGCCGGAGGCGACCGCGGACAGGTGTTCGCCGTCGGTCCGCTGCAACTCGGCTGAGGACGCCATCAGCAGGCCGTCGGAGGACAGGACGATCGCGTGCTCGGCCTCAGGAATGCGGCCGATGAGGTCGTCGAGCAACCAGTTGAGGTCGGTGCCCGAAGTGGGGGTCATGACTCACCTCCCGACTGTTCGTCCATCATCTTGGCCGCTTCGGTGCGGCCGAGACGGGTGCCGGACTGGAAGGATCCCATCATCGCGCGGATCTCCTCCGGAGAGCGCTCGTCATCGTCCTCCTCGAGGTCGGGCTGCGTGGGCGTCTCGTCCCGCAGCGCTGGCGCCAGATTGGCCTGTGGTACGCGCAACGGCAGCCCTGACGGGGTGAACTCGGCCACAGGTTGCTGCTCCGGTTCGGCTGGCGTTTCTTTGGATCGTGGCTCTGGATCCTTTACCGGCTCGGGAGCCGGGGAGGGAACGGGCGTGGGCCTCGGAGCGGGTCTCGGAGCTGCTCCACGGTCAGGCGCCGCGCCCGGAGCCTGGTTCGGGGGCTGGGTCGGTGCCGGGACGGCGGGGGCCGCCGGATCAGCGGCCCTCCGCGCCGACTTGAGCGTGCGCACGTTCTCGCCGGCGACCGGCCGGGTCGCGGTGGCCACGGCGCTCGCCCTGCGCGGCAGCCGCTCCCGGCCGCCGCTCTGCTGGGAGTCGGGCGTGGGGTCGAGCTGCACGAGCTCCTGCGGCAGCAGCACCACGACCGTGGTCCCGCCGTACGGCGACGCCTTGAGCACCACCTGGATGTCGTGCCGCCTGGCGAGCTGGCTTACCACGTAGAGGCCCAGCCGGGCGGTGCCGGTGATGCGGAACTCGGGCGGGTCGGCGATGCGCTCGTTGGCGGAGTCGAGGTCCTCCGGCTTCATGCCGAGTCCGCGGTCCTCGATCTCGATGACGTAGCCGTTGGCCACGAGCTGGCCGCTGACCTGCACGCTGGTGTAGGGCGGCGAGAACGACACGGCGTTCTCGATCAGCTCGGCCAGCAGGTGGATGACGTCACCGACGGCCCGGCCGATGAGCACGACGTCGCCCATCGGCATGAGCGTGACGCGGGTGTAGTCTTCGACCTCCGCCAGCGCGCCTCGGACCACGTCGACCATCGGGACGGAGCGCCGCCACGTACGGGCGGGGGATGAGCCGGAGAGCACGATGAGGTTCTCCGCGTTGCGCCGCATGCGGATGGCGAGGTGGTCGAGCCGGAAGAGCTCCTTCAGCTCCTCGGGGTCGGTCTCGCGCCGCTCCATCACGTCGAGCACGGTGAGCTGCCGGTGCACCAGGCCCTGTGTCCTGCGGGCCAGGCTGAGCAGGATGTCACGGATGCTGCGGCGCAGCTCCGCCTGCTCGGCGGCGACGCTGACGGCGGTGCGCTGGACGGTGTTGAACGCCTGGCCCACCTGGCCGATCTCGTCGTCACCGAAGTCGAGCGCCGGGACCTCCCTGGCGAGGTCGACCTCCTCGCCGCGGCCGATGCGCTCGACGACGCCGGGCAGCCGGTCGTCCGACAGCTCGTGAGCGGCGTCGCGCAGCTTCTTGAGCTGGGCGAGCAGCTGCCTGGTCGTGGTGATCGACAACACGATGGACGCGATGACGGCGAGCAGGCCCAGACCGCCGGCGAGCACGAGGCGGACGATGACGCCGACCGCGACGGGCGTGATGCGCTCCAGGAGCCGGTCACCGCCGGCGAGCGTCACGGTCTGCATGCTGGACAGCGTCGCCTCGGCGGATTTCTGCCAGTCCTCGCCGCTCACGGGCAGCGGCTCCAGAGTCGCCTCATGCCGGATGAGCTGCTGCTCCATGGTCTGCACCCGGACGACGGGCGCGGTCTTGAGCCACGCCTCGAAGGCGCCCTGCTCCTCGGCGGGAAGTTTCTGCAGCGCCTCGTTGAGCGTGTAGCGGAAGACGCCCGCGGTCTTGACGAACTCGGCGTGCTCGGTCTTGGTGAAGCCACCCTTGGCGAAGACGCCGGCCAGGAGCGCGTCCTCGCGGGCGAACATCTCCCGCGAGCGGTGCATCTCGTTCAGCGTCCGGCCGTCCTCGGCGATCACCTTGTCGTCGAACTCCGCCACCGAGTCGTACATGCGGTAGAAGGAGTCGATGACGGTGTTGTACTGCAGCGCGGTCTGCGACAGGTCGGCCTTGCCCGAGTCGATCGACTTCCTGGTGGCCGCCAGCTTGCCGAGCTGGCCCCTGACCTCGTCGAGGCGCGCGCGGAGCGTCGCGTCCATGGCGAAATTGACCGCGGTGCCCTCGGCAGCGACCTCGAAGTCGGTGCGCAGGGCGTCGGTCCTGGCCCGCTGGTCGCGTAGCGACTTGTCGGGGTCGCGGTCCCGCGCGCCCAGGCGGGCGATGGTCAGCCGGCGCTCGCGCTGCAGTTCGATCAGGAGCGGCTCGCTCGGGTCGATCACACCGCTGTTGATCGTGGCGGCCCAGAGCAGGTTGACACCCTCTCGCAGGGTGACCCAAGCGGCGAACGCCCACAAACACGTGAGCGACACGATGAGGGCCGTGACCTTTGTCCGGACACTGGCGTTACGGAAGCGCATCGAGCCCACCCATACAGAAAGCAGCGCGGTCAGCGTGCCATGTCAAGGAAAAGAAATGGGCATCCCAGGAATCTGACACTCGGGTCACCCTAGCAACGCACCAATGCTCCCTCAACACGAAAGAGCACTTTAAGGTCGCTATGTCCTGTTTCTCCCTCTATTTTCTCCTTCGGCGTGCCTCTGTGCTACCTGCTGGGCCGCCAGAACCGCCGCCCGTACAATTGCAGTCGGCGTGTAAAGGTCCTTGTCATGCCACAATGGCGGATAATCCGCAAAATCGCCCATTCGGCTAAGGAAGGCGTCGCCAAGCGCGGCGGCCGCCACGCACCGCTCGTCCGGCTCCGGCCCGGAGAGCAGGAGCGTCTGCACGGCGTACGCGGTCTCCTCCGGCATCCCCGCCCAGCGCCCCCACGACCCGTCGTCGCGCTGCGTGGACACCACCCATTCCCGGGCCGCCCGGACTGCTTCGGTGTACGCGGGCCCGCCGAACTCACCCAATGCCAGCACGCAACTCAGTGTCGCGTAATACGGCGAGGCGTGCCACCTATCGCGCCAGCTCCCGTCGGACTCCTGCCGCCCGGCCAGCCAGCGGGCCACGCGCGTCATCACCGGGGCGTACGCGCCGGCCGTCGCGGGCCTGGCGCGCGCGTACTGTCCGTACGCGTCCAGCACATGAGCGTTCACGCTGACCGAGAAGCCGTCCTCGTTCCGCCAGGTGCAGAAGTGCGCGCCGGTGTCGAACGCCGCCAGCGGCCGCGGCTCGACCGGCATCCCGAGCAGGGACAGCGCGTAAAGCGCGACGCTCGTGGTGTCGGCGTCGGCCGGTAACCCGGCCCCGGCCGGCGTGCCGTCCGGGCCGATGGCCGCCCTGAGGTCCGCCGTCATCTCCGGCGGCACCTCCACCGGCACGCCCGCCCGTACCAGCCAGCTCAGCACCCAGCCGCGTTCGAAGACGGTGATCGGCAGGCCGACGGGGACGGGCCCGCCGTACCGCCGGGCCACGGCCTCCAGATGCCGCCTGGCGGAGTCGGCCGAGTCGGGCGGGGCGAGGGCGTCCAGCCAGGCGGCCGTCGCCGCGGGGGACGCGCCGATCGTGCCGATGGCCGTGGGGCGCACGGCGCCGGACCGCGAGGCGGCCGTCCCCGCGACCTCCAGGACGTGCAGGAGCTTCTGCGGCGGCTCGCCGCCCGACTCCAGCAGGTGCCTGACCATGCCGAGGCGGTGGCCGTCCATGCCGCTCGGCAGCGGCAGCGGCTCGGCGCAGCCGTGGTCGTTGATGAGCGAGACGAGGTGCGGCACGATCAGCTCGATCGCCGGCGTGTCGGGCAGCTCGGGCGGATCCTGGAGCACCGGGCGCACGGCCTCCAGCCCGGCGCGCGCGGCCGGCACGAGAACGCCGGGATCGCCGTCGCCGCGCGCGGCGGCCGACAGCAGCGCCTCCGTGGCGCTCAGGGTGGGCACCAGGCCGTAGCCGTCGGGCGCGCCCCAGGAGCCGTCGCCGCGCTGCTCGCCCAGCAGGTACGCCAATCGCTCCTCCTGACCGACCAGCCAAGGCGCGAGCGTCACCATCCTGCCCGTCTCGTAGACCGAGGGGGACACCTGGCCCCAGGGCTTGGCCATGAGTTCGGCGACCAGCTCGCCGGCCTGCCGATGTACGTCGATCACGCGGCCTCCGGAGCCCAGAAGTCAGACAGCCCGTAGAAGCCGGCGCTGTAGTGGAGTTGCCAGGTCAGGTACTCGGCTGCGCGCGGATGCGCGGCGTGCAGCGGCTCGATCAGCTCGGCGGCCTCGCCGGCCAGGGCACCCATCCGCTCGTGGGCCTCGCCGGGGCTCATGCCCAGCGTGAACGCGTTGAGGTCGCCGAAGCCCGCCTCCCTGGGCCGAGTGGCCAGGTCGTTGAGCAGGCGCAGATAGCGCTGCACCACGTCGCCGGCCGGCCGCAGCCGGTCCAGGTCGCCGGGGGACTCGGCCACGCCGGTGTGGATCCAGTGCGTCAGGCCGATGAAGAACGCTCCGGTGCTGTCGGCGTTGGCCAGGTACTCCTCCATGCCGGGCGCATGGTCCGGCCGGTTCCAGTCCCATTCGCGGGCCATCGCGCCGAGCGTGCGCGCGAGCTGGTCCAGCCAGGCGGCCTCCAGCTCGAAGGGCGCGGCCAGCTCCGCCCGCAGGTCGGAGACGAACGCCGCGGCCGCCGAGGCGGGGGCGGCGCCGCGCCCCGCGGCCAGGCACTCGCCGACGAGGGAGGCGACCTCCTCCTGGGACGTCGCCTCCTCGTCGATCAGCCGGTCGACGGCGAACACCAGCAGCGAGGCGCGGTTGATCGCGCGCAGCTGGGCGACCGTGGCCCAGGGTGAGCCGAACGCGCCCGCCAGCGCCAGCGAGCTGTAAAGCCCGGAGTCGAAGGACGTCTCGGGGAAGAGCCCGTCGTACCGCGCCGCGGTGCGGGCCAGGTCCCGGCCGCCCGCGACCGCGAGGGCGCACGTCCGCCCGATGTCGAAAGAGCTCATCGCCGTTCCACCGGCACCAGCGTCATCGACAGGCCGGCGACGGGCCGCAGCGAGGACGCCAGGCGCGGGGTCACCGGGCCGTCGTGGTGCACCACGGGCCGGTACTTGCGCAGGATCCCCGCGATCAGCAGGGGCGCCTCCATCATGAACAGGTGCTGGCCCAGGCACACGTGGGGGCCCGCGCCGAACGGCCAGTACGCGTAGCGGTGCGAGCGCTCCTCGCCGGGCGCGAACCGCTCGGGGTCGAACTCCAGCGGACGGTCCCAGAAGCGGGGCAGGCGGTGCGTCAGATACGGGCTCAGCATGACGGTGGAGCCGGCCTCGACCGTCACCCCGCCGACGACGTCCTCCTGGAGTGCCTTGCGCGGCAGGATCCAGCCCGGCGGATAGAGGCGCAGCAGCTCCTGGACGAACATCCTGAGGTAGACCAGGTCGGGCAGGTGGGAGGTGGTCACGGGGTCGTCGCCGACCACCCGCTCGACCTCCTCGTAGAGCTTGGCCGCGACCTGCGGATAGGCCTGCAGCACCGGCCAGGCCCAAGTCAGCGCGGTTGCGGAGGTCTCCGTCGAGGCGCCGTGCATGGCGACCAGGTCGTCCCTGATGCGCCGCTCTCCCTCGGCTCCCGCGATGTCCTCCCTGGCCTTGACCAGGCGCGAGACGACGTCGTCGCCCTCCTGGCCCGCCATCCTCGCCTGCCTGATGCGCGGGTAGACGACCTCGTCGATGGCCTTGATCGCCTTCTTGAACGGCTGGTCGCCGGGCATGGGGAACTGGTCCGGCACGAACGGCATCACCAGCCGGATGGCCTTGGCGGTGACGGCGACGTCGTACGCGGGCACCAGCCGGTTGATGTCGGCCACGGAGATCTTGGCGCCGAAGAACAGCCGCACGATCGTCGGGTGCACGATGGCGGACACGCCCTTGGCCACGTCGAAGGGCCGGCCGGGGACCACGGTCTCGTCGATCAGCTCGGTGATGATCTCGGCCATGCGCTCGGCCAGCGAGTTGACGTACTTGGCCGTGAACAGCGGCTGGAGGATGCGCCGGCTCTCCGCCCAGCTGTCGCCGTCGGACAGGATGCCCTCGCCCAGCAGCGGCGCCAGCGGGTCCCAGAACATGCCTTCGCGCACGTAGTTCGGCTGGTTCCTGGCGAGCACGTGCTGGACGTGGTCAGGGTGGGTCACCAGGTACGGGCGGAACGGTCCCATGTACAACCGGACGAGATCCCCGTTGGCCTGGGTACCCGCCTCTTCGAACGCGTTCACCGGGATGCGAGCATGCCTGGTGAGTTTTCGGAGGAATGGGAGCGTTCGGGTGGGAGCGGCGTCGATCGCCACGGGTTATTCCTCCATCGCCTACGGTGTCCATCTCATGGCATGGACATTCCCTGACAAATGTCAACCGATGAGTGGAGTATCACATGCTTATGCATGTAGGTTCAAGATCGTACCGGGGTAGGAGTACCTGTTGAATCTCAGCCATCCGTCGGGCGGCGGCGCCTTGGACCGCTGCCGGGACTTACTCGAGCCGGCCCTCAGGGAGGCCGTTTCGGTGCTGCATCCGTGGGGCGCCGGCATGGCCGGATTCGCCCTGGGCTGGTCGGACGCGGACGGCAGGCCCGGCAACGGTGACCGAGGCAAGGCCGTGCGGCCGGCCGTCGCCCTGCTCAGTGCGGAGGCCGTCGGAGGAACGGCGGAGTCGGCGCTGCCGGGTGCCGTGGCGGTGGAGCTCGTGCACGCGTTCTCGCTGGTGCACGACGACATCATCGACCACGACGAGTGGCGCAGGCACCGCGAGGCGCTCTGGAAGGCGTACGGCGTGGGGCCCGCCCTGCTCGCCGGCGACGCCCTCCTGGCCCTCGCCGTCGGCCAGCTCGCCGCGAGGCCCAAGGCGATCCCGTACCTGTCGGCCGCCCTGGTCGAGCTGGTCCAGGGGCAGACGGCCGACATGGTCTTCGAGAACCGCCCGTGGCGCGGGCCCGACGAGGTCACGGTCGAGGAATACACCGACATGGCCGCGGGCAAGACCGGCGGCCTGCTGGGCGCCGCCGCGGCCATGGGCGTGGCGCTGGGCGGTGCGCCCCAGCTCGCGGACCGCCTGTGGGGCATGGGGCGCGATCTCGGGGTGGCCTTCCAGATCGTGGACGACATGCTCGGTATCTGGGGTGACCCCGCCGTGACGGGCAAACCCGTGTACAGCGATCTGCGGCGCGAGAAGAAGACGTTGCCGGTGCTGGTCGCCCTGGCCGCCGGCGTCCCCGCCGCGCGCGAGCTGTCCGCGCTCCTGACGGCGGGAGACATGGACGAGGACTCCTTACGGCATGCCGCCGGTCTCGTGGAGGAGGCCGGCGGGCGCGACGCCGCCCGCTCCCTGGCGGACCGTTACATGTCGTCCGTGCTGGAGGTGCTCGACCGGCACCTGCCGGGCGCCGAGGAACTGCGCGCGGTGTGCGACTCCGTGGTCAACCGTGTCCACTGAACGGCCAGGACAGGGGCCGCGGCGAGCCGCCTCGGGCGAGTGCGGATAATGGCGGGATGAGATCGCTCGGTACTACCGATTTGTCCGTTTTCCCCCTTGCTCTCGGCGCCAACGTGTTCGGCTGGACGGCCGACAAGGAGACCTCGTTCGCGATCCTGGACGCCTACGTCGCGGGCGGCGGCAACTTCATCGACACCGCCGACGTCTACCCTGCCTGGGAGACCGGCGAGTCCACCTCGGAGATGATCATCGGTGAGTGGCTGGCCGCCCGCGGCAACCGCGAGTCCATCGTGCTCGCCACCAAGGTCGGCATGCTGGAGGGCCTGCGCGGGCTGGCCCCCGCCACCATCCGCACGGCGGTCGAGGGCTCGCTGCGGCGGCTCCGTACCGACTACATCGACCTCTACTGGGCGCACGTGGACGACCAGGACACGCCGCTGGCGGAGTCGCTGACGGCCTTCGACGCGCTGGTCCGCGCGGGCAAGGTACGTCACATCGGTGCGTCCAACTACGGGGCGGCCCGGCTCGCCGAGGCCCTCGCGATCTCCGACGCCGGCGGCCTGGCCAGGTACGCGGCTCTTCAGCAGCAGTACAACCTCGTCGAGCGCGCCTACGAGGGCGAGCTGAGAGACGTGGTGAGCAGGGAAGGGCTGGCGGGCACACCGTACTTCGGGCTGGCGCGCGGTTTCCTGACCGGCAAGTACGCGCCCGGAGCCCGGGTGGACAGTCCCCGGGCGGGGAAGGCCTCCGCATACCTGGCGACGGCACACGGGCCGAGGACGCTGGAGGCGCTGGGCAAGGTGGCGGCCGACCGGGACGTCGCACCGGCCACGGTGGCCCTGGCCTGGGTCGCCGCCCAGCCGACGATCACGGCGACGATCGCGAGCGCGCGCAACGCCGAGCAGTTGGAGACGCTGATGGAGAGCGCGTCGCTCACGCTCACCGCCGACGAGCTCACCCTCCTCGACGAGGCCTCCCGGCCCTGACCCCGCAACCCGATCCGCTCCGGGCAACCCGATCCGCTCCGGGCGGCGCCCGCGTTCAGGCCAGGCCGTGCCGGCCGCACCACTCCTCGACGGTCTCGCCTCCTCGCTCCACCGCCCGCACCCAGTGGGCGTCGGCCGCGATCGCGTCATGGACGGTGTCGTGGATGGGGAACACGGCGGTCAGGCCGGTGATCGTGAAGACGCGTTCGATGCGATCCGTGCTCATCACGAGGGCCAGTGACCCCTCCTGGGTACGCAGCCGTTTGAGCGCCCCCACGAGCACCCCGAGTCCGGTCGAGTCGAGGAACTCCACGCCGCCCAGATCGACCACGACGTGGACGACCTTCTTGGCGACCAGGTCGAGCACCTGCTCGCGCAGCCGTGGCGCGGTGAACACGTCGATCTCTCCGGCGACCCTGATGGCGGCGCAGTCGCCGGTCGGGCCGAAGACCTCTAAGCCGATCTCTCGCATCTGGAACCCCTCAGCTCACTCAGTTGCGTCATTCGTGGTGATGACGGGGGAATGTGTACGTTTACACTATGCGGTGAGCGGCATCTGCGTCAATAAAGGGCTTTCGGCGTCATCGTGCACGATGACAGGAGTGGGGGATGGGGTGCGTGTCGAGGAGGCCATCGGGCTGCAGATCGCACGCCTGCGGGCGGAGCGGCGGATATCGCTGACCGAGCTGGGGGAGGCGCTGGGCCGCTATCTTGACCGGCCGTGGAGCCGGCAGGCCGTCCACCAGGCCGAACGCGGGCAGCGGTCGTTCACGGCGGCCGAGCTGACCGCGCTCGCCCTGGCGCTCGACACCTCCGTCCCCGCGTTGTTCCGCGCCGAGGGCGACCGGATCGAGCTGCCGGGCGGGGCGGTCTCCCCCGAGGAATACCGCGGCATCCTGCTCAACAGGGAACGCGACACGCCCCTCGACGGGGTCGAGGAGCTGATCATCGCGCTGCACGACATCGGAGAGGTGCTCTCCCGTCCCGCCCTCGTCCGCCTGGCCCGCATCGGCGAGGTGGCCGAGCAGGTCGCGGGCCCGGAGTCCCACCGGGCCTGACGCTCACCGCTGTGGCCGTACGCCGTGCCGCGGGAGCCGGCCGGCAGGTCTCAGGAGCCCCGCGTCACCGCGCGGCGTGGTCGGTGAGGCGCAGCGCGCGCAGGGCGCCCTCGGCGGCCATGATCGCGCTGTTGACGGAGATCTCGCCCCGCATCCCGGGCGCGGCCACCATGTCGCCCGCCAGGAACACGCCGTGGCCCCGGTCGATCGCCGGGCGGTCGCGCCAGGTCTGACCGGGCAGGTCGAGCGCTCCCGTACGGTGCCTGGCCGCCCCCGAGCGCTGCCAGGTGACGCGTTCGCGCCAGCCCGGCACCGCCAGGTCGGCCAGCGCCCGCACACGCCCGGCCGCCTCGGCTCTGGGCTCGTCGTGCCGGATCGGCATGTCGATCTGGAACAGTGTCTCCCCCTGGGGAGCGGCCGTCGGATCCTGCAGGGAGTAGCTCTCGTGGAAGCCGCCGCCGTCCAGGTCGAAGCAGATGAAGCGGTCGCCGCGCGCCGAGCGTACGGCGAGGTCGAGCAGCACGCCGTTGCCGCTCTGCCAGCGCAGGCCGTCGTCGCCGAGCAGTCTGCGGGCCGAGGACAGCTCGGTCGCCACGATGGTGGGCTCGCCCGGCAGGTCGTGCACGCGGGAGCCGAGTTCGACGCGCACGCCGAGTTCGCGGGCGCGGGCGGCGAGCCGGTCGATCACCGCCTGCCAGCCGCCGACCACCCACCGGACCGCCGGTACGCGGAAGGCGAACACCCGGCGCAGCAGCTCCCACACGAACGCGGCCGACAGACGGCCCGTGTCGGCGTCGAAGGTCACCACGGCGATCGCGTTGGCGGCCGCTCTTGCCGTGTCCTCGCCGTACCGGGCGGAGGCCCAGGTGTGGAAGTCCACGTCCACCGGCGCCGTCGTCGGGCCCGTCGCCATCATGCGCAGGAAACCGGCGGGCGGCAGCCGCCGCAACCGGCCATCGCGTACGAACCCCAGCCGCATGTCCCGCAGCGGCGGCCGGCCCAGCGCCCCGACCAGGCCCCGCCGGCGCAACCACGTCCAGTGCGGGCCGTCGGCGTAGAACACATGGGCACCGTCATGTGCCAGGTAGGGTCCGTCGGCCGCCCGCCCCCGCCCGCCGAGACGCCGGTGCGCCTCGTACAG
>NZ_JAAAHR010000175.1:0-19346 GCF_009908215.1 Nonomuraea sp. K271
TACGGGCAGGTGCGCGGGAGGGGGAAGTTCTCGGCCATAGTGTGCTCCAACGAGTCGGACCTCATTACTTACTTACGTGAAAGTAAGCAATGGGCGGGCCGGCGGTCAAGTGAGGGGAGCGGCATGGCAGGACGGCGGACGGACACGAGAGAACGGATCCAGCAGGTGGCGCTGGAGTTGTTCGCCGAGCGGGGATATGACAAGACCACGCTCCAGGAGGTCGCGGAGCGGCTGCGGATCACCAGGCCCGCGCTCTACTACCACTTCCGCACCAAGGAGGCGATCCTGGCCGGCGTCGTCGACCGGCTGGTCGACTCGGTCGACGAGCTGGTCTCCTGGGCGGGGCGGCAGCCCATGACCGCCGAGTCGAAGAAGGAGATCCTGCGGCGGATCGCCGAACTGCTGGCGGATCAGTGGCGGCCGCTGATCCGGTTCGCGCAGGTGAACCAGGGGGCCATGCGCGAGGTGCCGGCCGGCGAGCGCATGCGGCAAGGCATCCTCAGCATGCTCACCCTGCTGGTGGAGCCGCAGGCGAGCCCGGTGCGGCGGTTCGAGGCCCGGCTCGCGGTGCTCGCGGTGATCGCGGGCAACGTGCCCTTCCTGGCCGACACGGACGTACCGGAGGCGGAGCGGATGGCGGTGGCGCTGGAGGTGGCCGGCAAGCTCGTCTCGGACGGTTAGCGGCGGTCAGCGGCCGAGCAGGGCCATGGCGGCGTTGTGCCCGCCGATCCCGCTCACGCCACCGCCCCTGCGGGCGCTCGCGCCGCACACGAGGACGCGCTCGTGCTCGGTCTCCACGCCCCACCCGCGCTCCTCCGCGTACGGCCAGCTCAGGTCGGTGTGGAAGATGTGGCCGCCGGGGAGCCCCGCGTCCCGTTCGAGGTCGACGGGTGTCCTGGCCTCGACGCACGGGCTACCGTCGGGAGCCTTGAGCAGGCAGTCCTCGAGGGGTTCGGCCAGGACCGCGTTGACGGAGGCGAAGGTGGCCTCCAGCGCCTGTTTCCGGGCTTGATCCGGATTCTCCCGGAAGAGCCGGGCGGGCATGTGCAGTCCGAACAAGGTCATCGTCTCGGCCCTTCCCCGCAGCTCGGGGCCGAGGACGGACGGGTCGGTCAGGGAGTGACAGTAGACCTCGGCGGGCGGCAGCTCGGGGATCTCCCCACGCGCCGCCTGCGCGTACGCCCTCGCGAGCTGCTCGCGCCCCTCGTTGATGTGGAACGTCCCGCTGAAGGCGGCCCGCGGGTCCACCTGAGGATCCTTCAGCCGGGGCAGCCGCGACAGCACCATGTTGACCTTCAGCTGCGCTCCCTCGGGAGCCGTCGCCGGCCGGCCCATCAGCCGGTCGAACACCGCGGGCGGGAGGTTGACCAGCACGTGTCCGCCGTTCACCGTGTGCTCGCCGTCCCCCGTCACGAACGTGACCTCACCGGACGGCGAGATGCCCACGATCTCCGCGCCGGTCCTGATCTCGGCGCCGGCCCGCCTGGCCGCCGCCTCGATGGCCTGCGAGACCGCGCCCATGCCGCCGACGGGGACGTTCCAGTCGCCGGTTCCGTCGCCGATCACGTGGTAGAGGAAGCACCGGTTGGCCGACAGGTCGGTGGCGGTGTCGGCGAACGTGCCGATGAGCGCGTCGGTCAGCACGACGCCGCGCACGGTGTCGTCGGCGAAGCGTTCGTCCACGGTCTCGCCGATCGGCCTGGCGAACAGGTCGCGCCAGGCCTCCGCGCCGACCAGCCGCTCGATCTCGGCCGGCGCGCGCAGGGGTTCGAGCAGGGTGGGGGCGAGGGCACGGGCGACGCGGGCGGTCATACCGTAGAAGGCCTGCCAGGCCTCGTGGTCCGCCTGGCCTCCGGTGACCTCGCGGAAGGAGGCCGCCGTACGCGCCGGGTCCTCGTTGTCGACGAGCAGGCCAGTGCCGCCCTTGGGCGTGTACGAGGCGTAGCGCCGTCCGCGCAGCTCCAGATCGAGCCTCAGGTCACGGACGATCTCGCGCGGCAGGAGGCTGACGAGGTAGGAATAGCGCGACAGGCGCACGTCGACGCCGGGGAAGGCGCGGGTGGAGATCGCCAGGCCGCCCACGTGGCCGTACCGCTCCAGGACGAGCACCCGCCGCCCCGCCCGGGCCAGGTACGCCGCGGCCACCAGCCCGTTGTGCCCGCCGCCGGCCACGATCACGTCATAAGCGCCCATCCACGCACCATAAGGTCCAAACCACACCATCCGTCAACGCCCGGAACGGTCAGGGACGGCTGGCGACGGCGAGCAGGATCGCGGCGGGGCCGGCGAGGGGACGGCCGCGGCGCCACACCGCGCGCAGGCTCCTGACCAGGTTCACCCCGGCCAGCGGCACCTCGACCAGCCGCCCGGTCGCCACTTCGGCCTCCACCGCGTACCCGCTGAGCACCGCCGGCGCCGCCCCCTCCTGCGCGGCCCCTTTGACCGCCGCGTTCGACCCCAGCTCCAGCCGCGGGCTGGCCTGGTGCAGGCCCTTGAACGCCAGGTCCAGCGTCTCCCGCGTCCCCGACCCCGGCTCCCGCACCACCAGCGGCGTCGCGGCCAGCTCCGGGCCCCGCAGGACCGTACGGCGCCGCGCCCACGGATGTCCCGGCGCCACCACGACCACCAGCCTGTCGGTCCCCACGACCCGGCTGTCCAGCCCCTCCGGCACGCTCGGCCCTTCGACGAACCCCAGCTCCACGTCCTCGGCCAGCACCCGGGCCGCGACGTCGGCGGAGTTGATCACGTCGAGCCCGACCGGCACGTCCGGCTTCCGGTTCTGAAGCTCGCCGAGCCACCTGGGCACGAGGTACTCGGCCACGGTCATGCTGGAGGCCACCCGCAGGTGCGCCGCCTCGGCGTGCCGTACGGCCTGGACGGCCCGCATCAGCTCCTCGGCGGCGGCGAGCACCTGGGTGGCCCAGCCCGCCACCATCCTGCCCTCGGCCGTGAGCGTGGACCCGCGCGGTGTGCGCTCGACCAGGGGGAGGCCGAGGCGGCGTTCGAGGTGGGCGACGCGCTTGCTGGCCGACGGCTGGGCGATGCCCGCGGCCTTGGCCGCCTGCCCGAGGCTGCCGAGCACGCCGACGTCGACCAGCAGCTTCAAGGAGTCGAGATCGGGCAGCGCGCTCATAGCCTCAGGCTATGGCCTCCCAGGCAGGTCGCGCCTACCGGCCGCCTCACGCGCTCAGAAGACTGAGATCATGCACCTCACCGACCGCCCGCTGCCCTCTGCGCGGGCGCGGACCCGCCGCCCCGCCCGGACCGGTTCCGCATCAGCCGCAGCGGCAGCCGTGGCGATCTGGCCGGGTGTCGCCGTGGCCGCCCTCGCGGTGGTGCTCGCGCTGGCCGTCAACCGGGTCGTGACGGCGCTCAGCCCCGCGGTGGTCGCGGTGGTCGCCGGCGCGGCGCTGGCCAACGTGGCCGGGGTCGGGGAGCGGTTGAAGCCGGGCCTCGCGTTCGTCTCCAGGCGGGTGCTCCGGGTCGCGGTCGCCCTGCTGGGCCTGCAGATCGCCCTGCCGCAGGTGCTGGCGCTCGGCTGGCAGACGCTCGCCGTGGTGACCGTGGCGACGGGGGTGACGTTCGCGGTGACGCCGCCCGTCGGCCGCAGGCTCGGCCTCACGCGCGGCGCGTCGCTGCTCGTCGCCACCGGCGTGTCCATCTGCGGCGCCGCCGCGATCGCCGCCATGCACGAGAGCACGGACGCCTCCGACGATGACGACGCCGCCGGCGCGCTCGGCGTGGTCGTCCTGTACGGCACCGCCGCCATCGCGGTGATCCCCCTGCTGGCCTCCCTCATGGGCCTGTCGTCCGCGCAGCTCGCGGTGTGGACGGGGGCGGCCGTGCACGAGGTCGCCCAGGTGGCCGCCATCGGCGCCGCCTCGGGGGTGCTGGCCACGGCCGTGACGGTCAAGCTGGGCCGCGTTCTCCTCCTCGCCCCGATGGTCGCCCTGTTCTCCGAGCGCAGCCGGGACGCGGGGTCCCGTCCCGCAATCGTGCCGCTGTTCGTGGTGGCGTTCCTGGCGATGGTCGCCCTGCGCAGCACCGGGCAGGTGCCCGGGGCGGTGACGGACACGATCCCGCAGGTCACCGGCGTGCTGATGGCGGCCGCCCTGTTCGGCCTGGGCACCGGCATCGACCTGCGGAAACTGGTCAGAGGCGGACGGATCGTGCTGCTCGGCGGCATCGCCACGGCCGTCATCGCCGCCGTCTCACTGGCCGGAACGGCGCTCCTCGTGTGATCCTCAGGTGGGACGGCTTCAGCACCGCGCCGGCTTGGAACAAATACCGTAAAGTACCCCGTTCAGGGTATGCCGGGCAGGATCACTCAGGGAGCACGAAACTCACCATGCGCAGCGCCACCGACTCCGTTCTCCAGCCTTCCGACGAGGTCGTCGAGGCCATGGCCGGCGGCGCACCCGTCGTGGCGCTGGAGTCCACGATCATCTCCCACGGGCTGCCGCAACCGCGCAACCTCGAGGTGGCCCGGGAGCTGGAGGGAATCGTCCGCGCCGCGGGTGCCGTGCCCGCCACGATCGCCGTGCTCGACGGCGTGCCGCGCATCGGGCTGAACGAGGTGGAGCTGGAGCGTATAGCGACGGAGTCCGGCCTGCGCAAGCTGGGGCAACGAGACCTGCCCATGGCGTCGGCGCTGAAGGCGAGCGGCGCCACCACCGTGTCGGCCACGTCGTTCCTCGCCGCCCGCGCCGGCATCCGCGTCTTCGCCACCGGCGGCCTGGGCGGCGTGCACCGAGGATGGACGGACGACCAGGACGAGTCCGCCGACCTCGACACCCTTGCCCGTACGCGCATCACGGTCGTCTGCGCGGGCGTCAAGTCGATCCTCGACGTGCCCGCGACGCTGCAGCGCCTGGAGACCAGGGGCGTGACGGTGGCCGGCTACCGTACGGACACCTTCCCCGGCTTCTACCTGCACTCCTCCGGCCAGCCGATCGACTGGCGCATCGAGTCGCCCGGCGATGCCGCGGCCGTCATGCGCGGCCAGGACGCGCTCGGCGGCCAGGAGAGCGCGTTCATCGTGGCCAACCCGGTGCCCGAGGACCAGCAGCTCGACCCCGGGCTGCACGACCGCATACTGGCCGAGGCGCTGGCCGCGGCCGAGCGCGACGGCGTCAAGGGGCAGGCCATCACCCCGTTCCTGCTCGGTTATCTCGTCGACGGCACCGGCGGCGCCTCCTTGGAGGCGAACCTGGCCGCCGTACGGGGCAACACCGCACTCGCCGCCCAGATCGCCCTCGCCTGGGCAAAACCGTGACGGGCAAAGCTCTCCTGATCATCGGCGACATCGTCACCGATGTGGTGGCGTTGCATGGTTCGCCGGTCATGACGGGCAGCGACACGGCCGCCGACATCGTGCTGCGCCCCGGCGGTTCCGGCGCGAACACCGCCGCCTGGGCCGCCTGCCTGGGAGCCGACGTGCGACTGCTGGCCAAACTGGGCTACGACAGCAGCGAGTGGCACACGACCGAACTGCTCAAGACGGGCGTGCGCCCGCACTTGTCCGTGGACCCCGAGCACCCGACCGCCGTCGTGATCGCGATGGTGGACAAGAGCGGGGAACGCTCGATGCTCACCAACCGCGGCGCCGGCGGCCTGATCTCGGACGCCGACTGGGACCCTGCCCTGCTCGACGACGTCGGCCGGCTCCATCTGTCGGGGTACGTCCTCTTCGCCGAGGGCGGGCTCCGGCTGGCCAGGCGCGCAATGGCGGAGGCGGCGGCCAGAGGCGTCGCGATCAGCGTCGACCCGGCCTCCACGGGGCCGCTGCGGGAGTTCGGCGTGGAACGGTTCATCCGGGAAACTGCCGCGGCGGGCCTGATCATCCCCAATCTTGACGAGGCCCTGATTCTCAGTGGTGCCCCAACAGCGGAGCGTGCCGCCGTACTCTTGAGTGAGACGTACGGCACAGCGGTCGTGAAACTGGGAGCGGAGGGAGCGCTGGCCGCCGTCGACGGTGCAGTGGTCGCGACGGCGGCGGGCGTGCCCACCGAAGTCGTCGACTCGACCGGGGCAGGCGACGCGTTCGCCGCGGGGTTCCTCGCGGCGGCATTAGACGGTGCGGCGGAAAGGGCCGCGCTGGAGGCCGGTTGCCGCGCGGGGGCAGAGTGTGTGGCCCACGTGGGCGGCCGACCACGGTACGGTTTGGATCTGAACCGTCTTTACCCTATTCACACTGATTGATAGCTTGCCGCGTAGGCTGCACCAATAGCCACATCATTACGGGCAGCACCATGCGGCTCACTGGGGAGGATAAGGTCCGCCGATGGATGTCGAGTCATCGATCTGCCTGAGCGACCTAGTCCCTGCGCTGCGCTGGAGCCGTCCGCAGCAGGTGGCCGAGGCGCTCGGTGACCCGCGCCTGCCCGCCGGGTGGTGGTCCTCCCTGGCGCTGTCGAAGGCGCTCGGCACGGCGGGTCTCGACTGGATCTGCGAGCGGCTGGCCCGGCTGGCGACCTCCCGCTGGGACCACCTGCCGCTGTGCGACCTGCTCCCCGCGCTGACGGTGCACCACATCGACCCGTCGCTCCCCGGCTGGCCCGAGGCCACCCGTACGGCGATCACCGGACTCGGCGGCTGGCACCGGCTGCGCCGCCTGTCCCCCAGCGACCTGTCCACCCCGTCGGCCACGCCGGAAGTGGTGGTCGGCTCCGTCTTCCGCGAGATCCTCGGCCGCATCCCGGCCCAGCGCGAGGCCGTGCCCGCGGCGCAGGCGAGCCATCCGGAGGTCACCCGCCCGCTTCATGTCGGCGCGGCGGCCGGTCTGTCCTCCAGGAACACCGGCTCCTTCCCCGCCCAGCCGGAGGGCGCTCCGCAGCCCGGCACCGGGCAACCCGCACCCGAAAAACCCGGCGCCCCACAACCCGCAGCCGCACAGTCCGGCACTCCGCAACCGGGCGGGTTGCAGCCTGGGACACCGCAACCCGCAGCGGCCCAGTCAGGTGCTTCCCAGCAACCCGGCCAGCCCGGCCAGCCCGGCCAGCCGGGTCGGCCTGGGGCGCCGCAGGCCGCGGGTTCCCAGGGCGCCGCCGGGCAGCCCGCTCCGCACGAGGGCTCCGTTCCCTCCGCGCCTCCGCAGACCGGCATGTTCGTCGCCCAGAGCGCCTCCAAACCGGACTCCGGCGCGCAGCCGCCGTCCACCGGGCCGTTCGCGAGCCCGGCAGAGGGGCTCTCCCAACCGCAGACGGGCACCTTCGCAGCGCAACCGCCCGAACGCGGGTCCGGCCCGCAGAGCGGCGCCTTCCCCGCACAACCGGACGGCCCGTCCCCGGCCCAGCCCGAAAGCCGCCGGCCGGGTTCGGGAGTCCCGCCGCCGGAAGGCCGCCAGACGGGTTCGTTCCCCGCGCAGCCGGAGAGCGGCCGGGATCGCCACACGGGTTCCTTCGCCGCTCAGCCGTCCGAACGCGGGTCCGGCCCGCAGAGCGGCGCCTTCCCCGCGCAACCGGACGGCCGCCAGACGGGGTCGCTCCCTGACCAGCCCCAGAGCGGCGGCCCGCGCCAGGGCCCGGCGGGCGAGGGCCTGCCCCAGCGCCCGGCCTCCGGCCAGTCCGAACGCCTCCCGCAGCGCCCCGGAGGCCCGGCACCCGGACGCCAGGACACCGGGTCGCTGCCCGGCATGCCCGGCTCGGGCCCCCAAACAGGCTCGATGCCCGCGATCCGCGGCCCGGGCCCGCACACCGGCTCCATGCCGGCCGTCCCCGGCTCCGGCCCGCACACCGGCTCCATGCCCGCCGTCCCCGGCTCCGGCGGCCCCCAAGGGGCGCCCGCCTACGCGGCGCCCGTTCCCGCGACGCCCTCCGACACCGACCACGCGATGGTGCGGGTCGTGGACAGCCTGTTCCGCAGCCTCGACAAGATGGAGCTGGCGGTGGCCGTGCACCGGCTCTTCGCCGAGGACCCGGTCAGCCTGCGTACGCTCGCCCACAAGCTGCTGGTCGACCGCGACGCGCTCTCGCAGGCGCAACGCACCGCGGAGGAACGGGTCCTGCACTGGCTGCGTTCCTCCGAGTCGGCGCCCGTCACCGGCCACATGTTCCGGCTGACCGAGTGGCTCGGCGCGGCGGCCACCGAGGACCAGCTCATCGGCGCCGACCCGGCCCATCCGGTGACCGTCCCGTCGCTGCGCACCCCGCTCTGGCGCGTGCTCGTGACGCTCATGCCCGACCGCCGGCTCCAGGACGGCTGGCTGGTGGTCGGCGATTTGCACGGCCTTCAGCGCCGTACGCGCCAGCTCCTGGCCTCCAGCTCGCCCGACGCCGACGTCGTGGAGCTGGTGGCCGAGCTGGGCATCCGCGCCCACTCGGCCAAGGCCTGGCTCGACGCCCTCCCCCCTGAGACGAGCACCAGCCCGGCCGCGGCGCAGGCGCCCGCGCAGCCCCTGCCCCGTCGCACGCCCGGGGCCAACGGCCACCACCGGGGCGGCCAGCCCATCCCGACGGTCAACGCCGGCTCGATCGACCCGTCCGCCGCCCTGGCCACGCTGTCGGCGCTGTCGGGAAGCCGCCCGGGCAAGCTGCCCGGCGGGCTGGCGGGCGCGCCTTCCACGCCGCCCCCGCCGCTGCCGGGCCCGTCGTCCGACCCGCGCCGCTGGCAGCGCATCGAGGTCACACCCGAGCACCTCAGGGGCGGCCCCGTGCCGGTGCCCGAGGGGTACGCGGCCCAGCTCGGCATGCGTCCCGGCACGCTTCTGTCGGTGACGGGCCCCGGCGACAACGCCATCGTGCTGGTGTGGCAGGGCCACCAGCCGGTCTTCGACTCGTTGCAGCCGGTGCTCATGCGCCTGAACGCCCGGCCGGGGGACCAGGTGTACGTCACCGTGGACGGCTACCGGCTCGAAGCCCAGCTCACCGGCTGACCACCCCACTTCCGTCGCCCCGGCGAGCGCCCTGCGCCTAGGATGGCCGTGACCAGCAAGGGGTGCGGCGAGCCGCTCACGGACCCCCGCATCGCACCTGCGCACCGCCCGGACCGCCTCCGCCGATGGAGAGACCGCCGGTCAGCCAACCGCCACAGCGTCGAAGACGCCCCTCACCGACGCGCCCTCCAGGCCGGAGCCGGGCAATGAACGGGCAGACCGGTAGTTCACGCGCCGGTGCGGCCCCCGTAGGGCCGGGCATGCTCGCCGACCAGGTCGGACGGCTGCTCCCGCTCAGGTCGCGGAGTCGAAGAGGTGGAGACGGTGGGCCGTGGCCGCGGCCTCTCCCCGGGTGGCGACCCCAAGCTTGGCCAGGATGTTGGACACGTGCACGCTCACCGTCTTGACCGAGATGAACAGCGCCTCCGCGATCTCCCGGTTGCTCCGCCCGTAGGTCACCTCCCGCAGCACCTCCAGCTCGCGAGCCGTCAGCCCCATCGGGTTTCCCTCGGCCGGCTCCTCCGAACCCGCCAGCCTCGACCTGCGGGCGAAGACGTCGAGCCGCTCGGTCAACGGCGCCGCGCCGAGCCGCCCCGCGAGCTCCCTCGATCGTGACAGCCGTGCCGCGGCACCCTGCCGGTCACCGCACGCGAGCGCGACCTGGGCCGCCCCCAACAGACACCGAGCCTCGGCGTACGGTTGCCGCAGTGCGGCCCACGCCTCCACCGCCGTGTCCCACGCCCTGAGCCGCCGGGCAGCCGGATCGGCGGCGATCTCCAGCGGCGCCCCGCAACCCTCCAGCCCCGCCATCCCGGCGACCGCCGCCTCGCGATCCGACGCCGCCCGGTGCTGCTTCGGCTGCCGGCCGGGCGTCCCGGACGCCGCCTCCCGCCGCTGCCCGGTGAGCGCCGTCTCATGGGACGGTAGGTCAGGCCCGACCAGCGCGGTGAACGTCAGCCGCTGGGCGTGCTGGAGCGCCCCGTCGGCAGGGAGCTTCTCGGCCAGCGCACGCAGCCGCGGCAGGTACGACCCCACGGCCGGCGCAGCCGCCGTGCCCTGCGCGGACACACCGGGCGGCGCGTCAACGCCGAGACCGCCGGCCGGAACGGGTGGCGCGACGGAGGTGAAGAGGCGGGCGAAGGACACCAGCACCGGCCACGCATACCGCGGGCTGGACAGCAGGTCACGCTCGTCCAGCGCCCGCCCCGCCGTCTCCACCGCCTCGCCGATCCGCCCGCGGGCCTCCAGCAGCTCCACCTCCCTGCGCAGATGCGGAAGGAGCGCCTGGTCGCGGTGTGCCCCGCGGGACAACACCCTGCGCATCGCGTCGAGCAACGTCTCGGCCCGGTCGTGCTCGCCACGCGCGAGCGCGATGTCGGCGGCCAGCCCCTGCAGGCTGGCGCGGTAGGGCGCGGGCGGCGAGAGGTCGAGCGCGTGCTCGATCGCCTGCAGCGCTTCGTCCCACCGGCCTAGCGACACCAGCGGCTCGGCCAGGTTGATCGACAGGAAGGTGCCGGACGTGCGGGCCAGGCCGTAGTGGCCGGCTTCGGCCACGCCCTCGCGGGCGACCTGCGCGGCCCGCTCGTGCCGGCCCGCGCCCTCCAGCGCGTCGGACTCGGAGATCGCGCAGCGCATCAGCGCGTTGTACGCCCCTTCGTCCGAGGCGATGGCGCGGGCCTGCGCGAAGGCGCCGAACTGCTCGTCGATCTCGGAGTAGCCCCAGCGGGCCCAGGCGTAGTCGATCAGCGCGTGGGCCTCGATGTTGGCGTCGCCGACCTCGTGGCCGATCTGCCTGGCGAGCTGGGCCGTGGTCAGGCGTTCCGGCAGGTCATCGGGCCGGTGGAGCATGCGGGCGAGGCTTTCGAGGACCTGGGCGCGGACCTTGCTGGGCCGGTCGGAGGGGACGAGCGCGGCAGCCTGGCGCAGATCGTCGAGGTGGCCGGGACGGCCCAGGTCGTAGCGGGTCAGGCCGCGCTGGCGCAGCGCGTGGACCCGGTCGATGGGGTCGGTGTCGTGGTCGACGGCGTCGAGGGCGGCGCCGGCCAGGGCGATGCTGCGCTCGTATTCGCCGGCGAGGTGGGCGACCGTGGCCGTCTGCCGCAGCACGCGGATGCGGGCGGCGCCGATGCGCTCGGCCGCGTCGGGCACCTGGTCCCACAGCTCCAGCACCCTGGACAACATCCTGAGCTGCTCGTCGTAGGCGGTGGACTTGCGCGCCGCGGCGGCCGCGCGCCAGGCGCTGACCAGGGCCCACGTGGAGTCGTGGGCGGCATGCCAGTGGTGGGCGAGCTCGATCGCGCCGCGTGGGGCGGGCAGGATCGACAGGTCGCGCTCCAGGGCCTCGGCGTAACGCGTGTGCAGGCGGGTGTGCTCGCCGGGGAGCAGGTCGTCGTGGAGGGCCTCGCGGATCAGCGCGTGCCGGAAGGCGTAGCCCTCGCCGTCGACCACCAGGACGTTGCCCGCGACCGCCGGTCGCAGCGCGCCGGTCAGCGTGCGCTCGTCGAGCCCGGCGACGGCGCTGAGCAGGTCGTGCTCGATGCGCTGCCCGCCGGCGCAGGCCACCCGCAGCAGCTCCTGCGTCTCGCCGGGCAGCCGCTCGACGCTCGCCAGCAGCAGGTCGCGCAGCGACTCGGGCAGCGCCTGGCCGCCGCTCTCGTCGCTCAGCAGCGCCTCGACGAACAGCGGGTTGCCCTCGCTGCGCGCGTAGATCAGGTCCATGTCGGCGGCGGACGGCTCGCGGTCGAGGATGCCGGCCGCCTGCTCCACGGCCTCCCTGCGGGTGAGTCTGCGCAGCGCGATCCGGCTCACCCACTCGATCCGGCCCAGCTCGGCGATGAGCGGGCGCAGCGGGTGGGTGCGGTGCAGCTCGTCGGAGCGGTAGGAGACGACGATGAGCAGGCGGGCCGCGGTGCGCTGGTAGCGGACGAGGAAGGACAGAAGGTCGCGGGTGGAGCGGTCGGCCCAGTGCGCGTCCTCCACGACCAGCAGCACGGGACGCTCCTCCGCCAGCCGTTCGAGCAGGCCGAGAACCTGCTCGAACAGGCGGGCCCGGGCCTGCGGCCCGTCCCTGTCGGGCTCGCCGAACTCCGGCAGCAGCCGCGCCAACCCGCGCGTGGTGCCGCCGGGCACGAGCGCCGCGACCCCGTCACGGCCCAGCTCGCGCACCAGCCCGCGCAGCACGGCGGTGAACGGCGCGAACGGCAGGCCTTCCGTGCCCAGCTCCAGGCATCCGCCGACGAGCACCATGGCGTCGCCGGAGCGGCCGGTGAACTCGTTGATCAGCCGGGTCTTGCCGACGCCTGCCTCTCCGCCGACGAGCACCGTGGCCGACGCCCCGCCGCGCGCCCTGTCCAGCGCGTCGCCCAGAGCGGCGAGCTCACGGGCACGGCCGACGAACAAGGGGCTCACGGCGTGGATGCTCACGTCCCCAAGGATGCCATCCGGCGGTGACAGAACACGCCCGCGGACGTGGTCCGGACCGGAGCGCACGGCGGGGGCATCCGGTGGCGGGCCGGCCGCTGCGGGAAGCGCCCCAGAGGGCTCAGCGCAGGACCTTGCGGAAGAAGGTGGCCGACGCCTCGTAGCCGAGCGCGTGGTAGAACTCCGGCGCCCGCCGGGTCGCCATGGCCACGTAGCCCGCCTCGCGCGAGCGGGCCCACCTCTCGAACTCCTCCAGCAGCGCCCGCCCGATGCCCTGCCGGCGCGCCCCGGACCCGACCATGGCCTCCTCGACCCAGGCCACGGGGCCGTTGGCGAACAGCGTGAGGTGCACGAACCCCAGCAGGTAACCCTGGACCCGCCCGTTCACGACGGCCGCGAGCAGCAGGGCGTCCTCGTTCGCCAGCAACTCGGGCAGCGCGGAGTCGAAGGCCCCGCGCTCGGGCCTGAAGGTCAGGCCGAACTCGCGCGCCAGCGCGAACACCGCGTCCGCGTCGGCCTTCTCCGCCCTTCTGATCTGGAGATCGTCAGCCGTCATGATTGACGACACTAGATCGTCGCATGTTCCCGGTGCAAACCTCAGAGGTCTCCCAGGCCCAGCTTGCGGGCGATGAGCATGCGCTGCACCTCGCTGGTGCCCTCCCCGATCTCAAGGATCTTGGCGTCGCGGTAGAAGCGCCCGACGGGGAACTCGTTCATGAACCCGTACCCGCCGAAGATCTGGGTGGCGTCGCGCGCGTTGTCCATGGCCGCGTTGGACGAGACCAGCTTGGCGATCGCCGCCTCCTTCTTGAACGGCTCTCCGGCCAGCATCTTCTCGGCGGCGTGGTGGTAGGCCAGGCGGGCGGTGTGCGCGCGTACCTCCATGTCGGCGATCTTGAACTGGATGGCCTGGTAGTGGCCGATCGGGTGGCCGAAGGCCCTGCGCTCCCTGACGTACTTCAGGCATTCGTCGACGCATCCCTGCGCCAGCCCGACGCTGAGCGCGGCGATCGCGATGCGGCCCTCGTCGAGCGTCTGCAGGAACTGGGCGTAGCCCCGGCCGCGCTCGCCCAGCAGGTTGGCGGCGGGTACGCGGCAGTCGGTGAAGGACAGCTCGCGCGTGTCGGAGGCGTTCCAGCCGACCTTGGAGTACTTCTTCGACACCGTGAACCCGGGCGTGCCGCTCGGCACCAGGATGGTGGAGATCTCCCGCTCGCCGGTGAGGGCGGCCACGCCGACGACGCCGGTGATGTCGGTGCCGGCGTTGGTGATGAAGGCCTTGGTCCCGTTGATCACCCACGTGTCGCCGTCGAGCACGGCCGTGGTGCGCATCCCGCCGGGCACGTCGGAGCCGCCGCCGGGCTCGGTCAGGCCGAACGCTCCCAGCATCTCGCCGGCGGCCAGCCTGGGCAGCCAGGTCTCACGCTGCTCCTCGGTGCCGAACCTGAAGATCGGCATGGCCCCCAGCGACACCGCGGCCTCCAGGGTGATGGCCACGCTGGAGTCGACCCGGGCCAGCTCCTCCAGCGCCACGCAGAGCGCGAAGTAGTCGCCGCCCATGCCGGCGTACTCCTCGGGGAACGGCAGCCCGAACAGCCCCATGGCGCCCATCTGCCGCACGATGTCGTACGGGAATTCCTCGCGCTCGTAGTAGTCGCCGATCACCGGCGCGACCACCTCGCGCGAGAACGCCTCGACGGTTTTGCGGAGCTCTTCGTACTCGTCCTTGAGCATGGTCACCCTTTCGAAAGCGCCTGTACGACGCGGGATGGGCTGGGCCGGCCGAGCAGCTCCGCCAGCCAGACGCTGGTGGACACGAGCTTGCCCAGGTCGAGCCCGGTCTCGATGCCGAGCCCCTGCAACATCCACACGAGGTCTTCGGTGGCCAGGTTGCCCGTGGCGGACTCGGCGTAGGGGCAGCCGCCGATGCCTCCGGTCGAGGCGTCGACGGTGGTCACGCCGCCTCTGAGCGCGGCGAGGGTGTTGCTGAGCGCCTGCCCGTACGTGTCGTGGAAGTGCACGGCGAGCCGTTCGGGCGTGCGGAAGGCGTCGATCAGGGCGGTGACGTGGCCGGGCGTGCCGACGCCGATGGTGTCGCCGAGCGACAGCTCGTGGCAGCCGAGCCCGAGCAGCCGCTCGCCGACCTCGACCACCTGCCTGACCGGCGTCGGCCCTTCCCAGGGGTCGCCGAAGCACATCGACACGTAGGCGCGTACCTTCAGCCCGTTGTCGAGCGCCCGGGCCACGACCGGCTCGAACATCTCGAACTGGCTCTCCAGGCTGCGGTTGAGGTTCTTCGCGGCGAACGTCTCGGTGGCGCTGGCGAAGACGGCGATCTCGTCGGCCTGGAGTTCGAGCGCCCGGTCGAGGCCGCGCAGGTTGGGGACGAGGACGGGGTAGCGCACCCCCGGTTTCCTGCGGAGCCGGGCGAGCAGCTCTCCGGCGTCGGCCAGCTGCGGCACCCAGTCGGGGTGCACGAAGCTGGTGGCCTCGATGACCTTGTGTCCGGCGTCGGCGAGCCGGTGGATGAACTCGGCCTTGACCTCGACGGGCACTACGGCGGACTCGTTCTGCAACCCGTCGCGCGGACCGACCTCGTAGATCGTGACCTGCTGCGGAAGACCTTCCATCGCGTACGGCATCACGCCTCCTCGGACTCGCGCCGGACCACGGCCAGGACGGCGTCCATGTCGACGGGCTGGCCCGCCCGCACGGCCAGCTCGGTCACGGTGCCGTCGTGCGGGGCGGTCACCGTGTGTTCCATCTTCATGGCCTCGACGATGAGCAGCGGCTGGCCCTCGCCGACCCGTTCGCCGGGCTGGGCCTTGACCACCAGCACGGTGCCGGGCATGGGGCTGCGCACGGCGCCGTCGCCGGCCGCGGCGGCGCTCGGCCGGTCTCCCGGGTCGCCGATGAGGTGCCGGGTGAGTGCCCACGACGCGCCGTCCCTGCCGAGCCAGAGCGTGTCGCCGTCGCGCGCGCAGAGGTAACGCTCGGTACGGCCGTCGAGGGTGACGTGCAGGCGTACGCCGCCGGAAGGGCCGGGGGCGTGGGCGCCGTCGGCCCGGACGCGCGCCGGCACCGCCTCTCCGTCGATCAGAACGTCGGCCGCCTCCTCCGGCAGGCCGCGGACCCGGACCTCGTGCACGCCGTCCCGCGACTCCAGCCGCCACGTCGTCCACGCCGGCTCGCCGACCCGCCACCCGTCCGTGACGTCCCACGGGTCATCGCCCTGGGGCATGGCGTGGAAGACGAGCCCCGCCGCGGCGAGCACCTCACCGGGCACCTCGGTGGCCGGCACGAGGTCGGGGAGCGCCCGCTCGACCAGGCCGGTGTCCAGGTCCCCGGCCGCGACGGCCGGGTGGGCGGCGAGGGCGCGCAGGAACGGGACGTTGGTGACCACGCCGAGCACGGCCGTCCCGGCCAGTGCCCGGTCGAGCGCGGCGAACGCCGTCGCGCGGTCGGGGGCCCAGGCGATGACCTTGGACATCATCGGGTCGAACGCCGTGCCCACGACGCCTCCCTCCACCAGCCCCGAGTCGACCCGTACGACGGCTCCGCCCCGCGGCGACGCCGCCCCGGAACCGCCGGCGGCCGGGTCGCCCGGTTCGCGCAGCGCCAGGACACGGCCGCCGCTGGGCAGGAAGCCGCGGGCCGGGTCCTCGGCGTAGACGCGCGCCTCGACGGCGTGGCCGGTGAGCCGTACGTCGTCCTGGCCGAACGGCAGCAGTTCGCCCGCCGCCACCCGCAGCTGCAGCTCCACCAGGTCGAGTCCGGTGACCAGCTCGGTCACCGGGTGCTCGACCTGCAGGCGGGTGTTCATCTCCATGAAGTGGTAGGCCCCGGTGGTGCCGTCCACGATGAACTCGACCGTGCCCGCCCCCACGTAGCCGACCGCGCGGGCGGCCTCCGCCGCGGCCGCTCCCATGCGGGCGCGCGTCTCGGGGCCGAGGAAGGGCGACGGCGCCTCCTCGACGATCTTCTGGTGCCTGCGCTGGAGGCTGCACTCGCGCTCGCCCAGGTGCACGACGTTGCCGTGGGTGTCGGCCATGATCTGGATCTCGATGTGCCGCGGGCTCTCGACGTAACGCTCGATGAGCAGCGTGCCGTCGCCGAAGGCCGCCAGTGCCGTACGCCGGGCCGACGCGATCGCCTCGGGCAGCTCGGCGGCCGACCGTACGAGCACCATGCCCTTGCCGCCGCCGCCCGTGGACGGCTTGATCAGGGCGGGGAAGTCGTCCCAGTCCTCCAGGGAGGCGGGTTCGGCCCGGCCGGGCACCACGGGCACGCCCGCGGCCGCTACCGTGGCCTTGGCCCGGATCTTGTCACCCATCGCGTCGACGGCGTCGGCGGGCGGGCCGACGAACACGAGCCCGGCCTCGGCGCAACGCCGCGCGAACGCGGCGTTCTCCGCGAGGAACCCGTAACCCGGATGTACGGCTTGCGCCCCCGCTTCCCGAGCCGCCGCGACGATCGCCTCGATGTGCAGATATGCCGGCACCTCAAGGGCGATGTCCGCTTCGAGCGTGTGCTTGGCCCCCGCGTCGTCCGGCGTGTACACGGCCACCGACGTGATGCCGAGCCCGCGCAGCGTGCGGGCGATCCGTACGGCGATCTCCCCTCTGTTGGCGATCAGCACGGCCGTGAAGCCCGCCTGCCGCCCGGTGCTTCGCACGGTCTCCATTGCCTGGCTCACATCCTGAAGACGCCGTAACCGGCGGGTTCGAGCGGCGCGTTGGCCGCCGCGGACAGCGCCAGGCCGAGGACCGTGCGCGTGTCGACCGGGTCGATCACGCCGTCGTCCCACAGCCTGGCCGTGGAGTAGTACGGGTTGCCCTGGTGCTCGTACTGGGCCCTGATCGCGTCGGGGTCGGCGTCGCCCACGGTGGTGAGCACGTTCGCGGCCTGCTCGCCGCCCATGACCGAGATGCGCGCGTTCGGCCACATCCATAGGAACCTGGGTGAGTACGCCCGCCCGGCCATGGCGTAGTTGCCCGCGCCGAACGACCCGCCGATCACCACGGTGAATTTGGGCACCCGGGCGCACGAGACGGCCGTGACCATCTTGGCCCCGTGCTTGGCGATGCCGCCCGCCTCGTACGCCTTGCCGACCATGAAGCCGCTGATGTTCTGCAGGAACACCAGGGGGATCCGGCGCTGGTCGCACAGTTCGATGAAGTGGGCGCCCTTCATGGCGGACTCGCCGAACAGGATGCCGTTGTTGGCGACGATGCCCACGGGATGCCCGTGGAGGCGGGCGAACCCGGTGACGAGGGTCGAGCCGTACTCGGCCTTGAACTCCAGGAAGCGGGAGCCGTCGACCAGCCTGGCGATGACCTCGCGCACGTCGTAGGGCCGGCGGGTGTCGGCGGGCACGATGCCGTACAGCTCTCGCGCGTCGTAGCGGGGTGGCTCCGGCGCGGTCGTCTCCCAGGGGCGCTCGGCGCACGGCGCCAGCGTGGAGACGATGTCGCGGACGATCGCCAGCGCATGCGGGTCGTCCTCAGCGAGGTGGTCGGTGACGCCGCTGACCCGCGAGTGCAGGTCGCCGCCGCCGAGCTCCTCGGCCGTGACCTCCTCGCCGGTGGCGGCCTTCACCAGGGGCGGGCCACCCAGGAAGATCGTGCCCTGGCCGCGGACGATGACCGCCTCGTCGCTCATCGCGGGCACGTAGGCGCCGCCGGCCGTGCACGAACCGAGCACGGCGGCGATCTGCGGGATGCCCTGGGCGGACATCGTGGCCTGGTTGTAGAAGATGCGCCCGAAGTGCTCGCGGTCGGGGAACACCTCGTCCTGCCTGGGCAGGAACGCCCCGCCGGAGTCGACGAGGTAGACGCAGGGCAGGCGGTTGTGCAGCGCCACCTCCTGCGCGCGCAGGTGCTTTTTGACGGTGAGCGGGTAGTAGGTGCCGCCCTTGACCGTGGCGTCGTTGGCGACGACCACGCATTCGCGTCCCGAGATCCGGCCGACGCCGGTGATGATGCCCGCCGCGGGGGCCTGGTCGTCGTAGAGGCCGTTCGCGGCCAGGGGCGACAGCTCCAGGAAGCGGGAGCCGGGGTCGAGCAGCCCGTCGACGCGGTCGCGCGGCAGCAGCTTGCCTCGTTCGACGTGGCGCCGCCGCGAGCGCTCGGGGCCGCCGAGCGCGGCCGTCGCGAGCCGTTGGAGCAGCTCGGCCGCGAGCCGCTCGTTGTGCTCGGCATGTCGTTTGTACGCCTCCGCGCCGGGCTCGGCCGCCGATCTCAGCACCGGCCATTCGCTCATGAGTCCCCTCCCATGGCTGGGATGTTAGTCATCATTAACGTAATCGTCTAGCATGTGAGACGTGAGCACCGTCTCTCCATCTACCCGCAACCGCGGCAACCGGCGCGCGGAGATCCTGGAGGCGGCGGCCGGGCTGTTCGCCGCACGCGGCTTCCACGGGGTCTCGATCGAGGACATCGGCGGCGCGGTCGGCGTCTCGGGGCCCGCGCTCTATCGGCACTTCAGCGGCAAGGACGCCCTGCTGTCGGAGATGCTGCTGGATGTCAGCTCGCGGCTGCGCGAGTCGGCCGTCGCGGTCGCCACCTCCTCCCCCGGCCCAGCGGAGACGCTGGACGCGCTGCTCAACGTGCAGATCACGTTCGCGATCGAGCAGCCGGCCCTGATCACCGTGCACGACAGGGAGCTGGGCAACGTGCCCGAGCCCGCGCGGCGGCAGATCAGGCGACTGCAGCGCCTCTACGTCGAGGAGTGGGTGACCGTGCTGGCCGAGCTGCACCCGGCCTGCCCGGCAGCGCGGCTGCGCGCCGCGACGCACGCGGTCTTCGGGCTGCTCAACTCGACGCCGCACAGCGCCGGCGAGCTGCCCGCCCAGGACATGCGGCCGCTGCTGCACACGATGGCGAGGGCCGCGATCCAGGCCTCGGTTAACGCGCGTTAACTTACTCCGGCCAACCGGACATCCCTTGCCTATGCCAACTATCTAGATATATCGTCACGCTATCTCGATAGTTGGAGGCTCGAGCATGCACGAGAACGACTTCCGGGACGCACCGCCGCCCGTGCTCCCTCCCGC
>NZ_JAAAHR010000176.1:0-19259 GCF_009908215.1 Nonomuraea sp. K271
CCGCGCCGGGCGGGTGGGCGTCGCCGTCGTGGTGCTCGCCCGGGGCCAGCCGCCAGTCCCACAACTCCAGGATCATCGGCACGTCCGCGCCCACGAGCAGGCGGGCCTGCACGTCGCCCTGGCGGAACGTGACGACGTCGGCCTTGTCGATGACGCGCACCATGGGCACGTCGGCGACCTCGACGAGTCTGGCCACGGTGACGCCCAGGGCGGAGGCGATCCTGGTGAGCGTGGAGACGCTCGGGTTGGTCCGGCCCTGCTCCACCTGGACCAGCATCCCCCTGCTCACTCCCGACCTGGCGGCCAGCGCGTCGAGCGTCAGCCCGCGGTGGGAGCGCTGCGCCCGGACGTTGTTGGCGATGGCCTGGGTGATCAGCTCGGCGTCCTCCATGGAGTGCAGCTTAGTGAAAACTTATTGCAGTGCGTTGTGCCTAATATGTTGTACTAAGCGTGCAGTGTGTTGGACTGGACGGGGTGCGACATGACGGTGATCCTGGCGGCCGCCTGCGCGGTGGTCTACGGCACGGCCGACTTCTTCGGCGGCCTGGCCACCAAACGAACCCAGGTGCTCTCGGTCGTCGTGCTGTCGCAGATCGCCGGCCTGGCGCTGATCCTGGCCCTGCTGCCGCTGCTGCCCGGCGCGTTCAGCGACACGGCACTGTCATGGGGGCTGGCCGCGGGCACGTCGGGGGCGGCCGGGCTGGTGCTGTTCTACCGGGCGCTGGCCACGGGCGTCATGTCGGTGGTCGCGCCGACGACCGCGGTCACCTCGGCCGCGCTGCCCGTGGTGTTCGGGCTCGCGACCGGCGAGCGGCCGGCGTTCTGGGCGCTGGTGGGGGTCGCGCTGGCGCTGGGCTCGGTGCTGCTGGTCAGCCAGGACAGCTCGGGGGGCGGGCACGGCTCCCTCGCCTCGGTGGCGGCGGCGCTGGCCGCGGGCGCCGGCTTCGGCGGCTTCTTCATCCTGCTCTCCATGGCCTCCCACGAGTCCGGCCTGTGGCCGCTGGTCGGCGCCAGGCTCTCGTCGGTGACCGTGGTGGCCCTGCTCGCCCTGGTCACCCGGCGGACGCTCAGACCCCGGCCGGGGTCGCTGCACATCATCGTCGCCGCGGGCGTGCTCGACATGACGGCGAACGTGCTCTTCCTGCTGGCCCAGCAGGACGGCCTGCTCAGTCTCGTCGCCGTGCTCGTCTCGCTCTACCCCGCCAGCACCCTCCTGCTGGCCCGCCACGTGCTCGGCGAGCGACTGCGGGCCGTCCAGATGACCGGCGTGGCCTGCGCGCTCGGGGCGGTGGCGCTGATAGCCGTTGCACAGCATCCCTAGCCTTGCTACGTTTCGCCCGTGCGCCCTGATCGGGCACGTTCCGGTGATGAGTCGTTGAGGCACGTCGCGGTGCCGTACGGCTCGGACGAGGCTTTCGTGAGCCTCACCGTCCCGCGCGTGCGCGCAGCGCTGGACGCGGGCAGGCGGGTCCTGGTGATCACCGGGCCGACCAAGCTCCGTCTGCTGGCCGACGCCCTGGGCCGCGACGCGGGGCGCGTCGACATCCGCGATTCCATGTCCTGGTACGTCCACCCCTACCGGACCCTGGCCGCCCTGCACGACTACACGCGCGGCCGCCGTACGTTCGTCGTGGGCGAGCCCGTCTGGGAGGGCAGGAGCGAACGCGGGGTCAGTGAGCTCATCCGCTACGAATCCGTGATCAACGCCGCGCTCCACGCGCGGCCGGCGATCCTGTGGTGCCTGTACGACGTCCGCCACGTGCCCGCGAGCGTGCTCGGCCACACCCACCTCACCCATCCCCTGCTGCTCGGCCCCGGCGGCGAGGCTCCCTGCGCCCGCTTCGTCGAGCCGCACGACCTGGTGCTGGACCCCGATCGCGCGCCCCTGCCCGAGCCCGGCGGCGACGCGAAGACGTTCGAGTTCACCGCGCGCGAGCTGAAGCGGCTGCGCCGCAGCGTCGGCGAGTACGCCAGGGCGGCCGGCATGGACGACGACCTCGTCACGTCACTCGTGCTCAGCGCGTCGGAGATCGCGGCCAACAGCATCGAGCACGGCGCCGGCCACGGCACGATCACGCTGTGGGTGGAGGGCGAGGAGCTCGTCTGCGAGATCACCGACCCCGGGGGCGCGCTCCACGACCCCCTGCCCGGCTACATACCACCGGAGCCCGGATCTTCCAGGGGATACGGGCTCTGGATCAGCCGGCAACTGTGCGATCTCGTCGAGTTACGCGCGGAGAACGGCCTGTTGCGCGTCCGTCTCCATCTCGCGATGGGGCCGCAGGCGCACGCTCCGTAGCAGCCGACAGGCACGGCGTCACTCGACCGGGCGAGGAACTCCCTCTCGGGAGTGAGCCGGAAGATCCCCGGTGACGGCGATCCGGGCGGCCCACTGTGATCGACAGGATGGGGACGTTCCGCAGATCCCCATCTCCTGGAGGCACCGCCATGAAGCGCGCCCATGTCGCCGCCGCTCTCACCCTCGCCACCCTCTTCTCCGCCGCCGTCCCGGCGCCCGCGACCGCCGGCACGACACCGTCCACCGTCGCGCCACAGGTCGAGCTGCCGCCGATCGACCAGGCGGCCCTGAAGCGGAGCATCGCCGGGCTGCCCGCCTCCGACGCCACCGCGGCCGAGGTCAGGGTGGGCGGCGCCAAGGGCTCGTGGCGCGGGTTCACGGGCGTCACCGACCTGCGCACCAACCGCCCGGCGAAAGCGGGTGCCCGGTTCAGGGCGGGCAGCGTGACCAAGGTCTTCACGGTCGCGGTCGTCCTGCAACTCGTCGCCGAGGGCAAGATCTCGCTGGACGACACGGTCCAGCGACGACTGCCCGGCCTGCTGCCGCGCGCGTACCCCGCCGTCAAGGTCGGGCAGCTGCTCAACCACACCAGCGGGCTGCCCTCGCCCGAGATCAGCGCCGACTTCAAGCAGGTCTACGCCACCAGGTTCAGGAAGTGGACGCCGCGGGAGTATGTCCGGGAGGCCGTGAAGAAGCCGATGGAGTTCGCCCCGGGCACGCAGCAGCACTACGTCGACATGAACACGTTCGTCGCGGGCCTGCTCATCGAGAAGGTGACCGGCCGCTCCTACGAGCGCGAGGTGACCACCCGGATCTTCGCCCCTCTCGGCATGCGCGACAGCTATCTGCCGGGCGACTCCGTCCGCATCCGAGGGCGGCACAACCACGGCTACCAGCTCGTCCCGGACGACTTCAAGAACGCCATCAGGTACGGCCGCCACCATGTCGTGGACATGACCGTGACCACTTCCACCTACACCTGGGCCTCCGGCGACCTGATCTCCACCACGACCGATCTGGAGACATTCGTCAAGGCCCTGTTCGGCGGCAAGGTGGTGCCGGCTGCGCAGCTCGAGCACATGTTCACGGTGCCGCGCGTGCCCACGTACGGCACCGGCGACCCCGCCATGCACACCTCGGGCATGTCCAGGTTGGAGCTGCCCGGCGGCCTCGTGGTCTACGGCAAGACCGGTGCCCGGTACGGCAGCGCGGCCGCCATCGGCGCCACCCGCGACCTGAGCCGGACGGTCGTCTACGCGGTCAACTCCACCGACGCCAAGGCCGTGAGCCAGAACGAGCGCGGCATGGGCATCGTGCTCGCGGCCTTCGCCACGTGACTACGAGAGCAGCGCCGTGGCTCTGACTAGGCGGCGGCGCTCTGTGCGGGGACGCGTACGGCGCCCTCTTCGCGGGCGTACTCCTCCAGCATGCCGCGCAGCTGGCGGCGGCCGCGGTGGAGGCGGGACATCACGGTGCCGATCGGCGTGCCCATGCGCTCAGCGATCTCCTTGTACGCGAAGCCCTCGACATCGGCCAGGTAGACGGCCACACGGAAGTCCTCGGGCAGGCTGCGCAGGGCGTTCATCACGATGTTGTCGGGGAGCCGGTCGAGCGCCTCGGTCTCGGCGGACCGCAGCCCGGTCGAGGAGTGGGACTCGGCGGCGTGCAACTGCCAGTCCTCGATGTCCTCGGCCGCGGACAGCTTGGGCGAGCGCTGCTTCTTGCGGTAGTCGTTGATGAAGTTGTTGGTCAGGATGCGGTGCAACCACGCCTTGAGGTTGGTGCCCTCACGGAACTGGTGGTAGGACGTGTACGCCTTCGCCACCGTCTCCTGGACCAGGTCCTCCGCGTCGGCGGTGTTGCGAGTCAGGCGCATGGCGGAGGCGAACAGCTGCGACGTCACGGGCACGACATCCTGTTCGAACCAGTCCTGACGCTGCTCATCGGTCATAGTGATCAAATCAATCCCCCTTGCGCTATCCCCCGTTTCGGCACAAGCCGCCTGACAGCGGTTCCATCATCGCAAGCACCAGGTAAGGGGCGCGTTAGTGCGGTTCCGCCTTGGTCAGAAGGGGTCTTCGTCCATCTGCTCGCGGCGTGCGTCGTCACGTCCACGGCCGGACAAGTCTCATTATCATAACACTACCCACCCATTTTCCAGTAAGAGTGGCAAGAGTCACAGGGGATAGCGTATAGGCATGAGTCTCGTCGACCGTCATGACCCTGGCGCCCACCGCTGAGCGGCTGAGGCCGTTGTCCCGGTCGATGCCGACCGTCGTCGCGACACACATCTGCACGTCTTTCCGCTGCCCTCGGGCCGGGGTGTAAACCTCCCCTTGAAAGACGAGCCGATGTGCGTACTAGTTCACGCGGACATCGAGGTTTCTTCGTCCACGGGCCGCGCCGGCGACCGTAAGCGGGGCCGTCGGCGAGCACGCCGGCCTCGTACAACACCGGTGACCCGGCCGGCCATTCCCGGACACGGCATCAGGAGGCGGACCTCGCGGGATCGACGGCGAAGAACTTCGCCACGTCGTCCAGCATCGCGTGCGCCCCCTGGATGCCCACGGCGCTCATCCAGGTCAGGTCGCTGACCTCGTGTTTGTCGCCCTTGAGCTTGCCCCACAGCGGGTTGTTCACGAACTTCTCCTTGGGCTCGTCGGACGACGGGTCCGGATAGGTCGCGACGAAGATCTGGTCGGCGTCCAGCTCGGCGATCCGCTCCTGGCTGACGTCCACGGCGATGGCGTCCTGCGCGTTCGGCTGGTCCTGCGGCCGGGGGAACCCGACGTCCTTCATGACCACGCCGGAGTAGGAGTTCTCCACGTAGAGCCGGGTCGTCGGCTCGCCGGCGAAGCGCACGATCGAGATCGTCGGCAGCTCGCCCTCCTTCCCCTTGATCGACGCGCCGATCGTGGCCGCGCGCTTCTCGTACTCCTTGATCCTGGTGTCGGCGAGCGTCTCCTTGCCCAGGGCCCGGCCCATGAGCCGGAGGTTGTCCTTCCAGATGGCCCCGGTGGTCTCGCTGAAGACGGTGGGCGCGATCTTGGAGAGCTTCTCGTACAGTGCCTCGTGGCGGACCTTGGCCGAGACGATCAGGTCGGGCTTGAGCACGATGATCTTCTCCAGGCTCGGCTGCTCCAGCGTCCCGACCGGGGCGGCCTCCTTGCCGTGCCGCTCGGCGACGGCCCCGAGATAGCCGGGCAGCTCGGTGTCGATCGAGCGGTAGGTGGTGTAGCCCACCACCGGCGTCTCCAGGGTGAGCACCGCGTCGACGAAGCTCTGGTCGAGCGCCACCACCCGCTTCGGCTGCTCCGGGATCACCGTCTTGCCCATGACGTGTTCGACGGTCCTGAAGGGAGCGCTCGGCGAGGCAGCGGGCTCGGCCGAACCGCAGGCGGCCAGCCCTATGGCGAGGACAGCGCAGACCAGCACGCGCAACGGTCTCATCAGTACCCTTTCGGTCAAGCTAAGGCAAACCTAATTAAGGTTAGCCCAGCCTAAGCTGGCATACTGCACCGGGACCCGGCGAACATCGAGGAGGGCACGGGTGAGCGCAACGGCCGTCGCCCCCCGGATCCGTGGCGTCCGTCACCGGCGGCTCACGGTCCTGTTCGCGCTGCTCGCCGCCGTGCTCGTCGCCGTGGTGCTGAGCGTCACCATCGGTTCCAAGTCCGTGCCGCTCGCCGACGCCTGGCACGCGCTCACCGCGCCCACCGGCACCGAGAACGACATCGTCATCCGCGCGCTGCGTGTCCCGAGGACGGTCCTCGGCGTGCTCGCGGGGGTCGCGCTCGGCGTGGCCGGCGCGCTCATGCAGGGCCACACGCGCAATCCCCTCGCCGACCCCGGCCTGCTCGGGGTGACGCAGGGAGCGGCGTTCGCGATGGTGTCCTCGATCATCCTGCTCGGGGTCTCCAGCCTGCTCGGTTACATCTGGTTCGGCCTGGCGGGGGCGCTGGTGGCGAGCGTCGCGGTGTTCGCGCTCGGCATGACGGGTGGCAAGGGCAGCCCCACCCCGGTCACGCTGGCACTCGCCGGCACCGCCGTCAGCGCCTTCCTCTACGCGCTGACCTCGGCCATCGTGCTGCTCGACGAGCAGGCCATGGACGTCTTCCGTTTCTGGCAGGCGGGCTCGATCGCGGCCAGGGGCGCCGACGTCGTCTGGCAGGTGCTGCCGTTCATCCTGGCGGGCCTCGTGCTGGCCGCGGTCAACGCCCCCGGGCTCAACGCCCTCTCGCTCGGCGAGGACGTCGCGAGGAGCCTCGGCCAGAACATCCCCGTGACCCGCGCCGTCGGCGTCGCCGCCGTCACCCTGCTGTCCGGCGCGTCCGTGGCCGCCTGCGGCTCCCTGGCGTTCGTGGGGCTCATCGTGCCCCACATGACGCGCCCGCTGTCGGGCACCGACCACCGGTGGCTGCTGCCCTACTCCGGCCTCGTCGGCGCGGCGCTGCTGCTGGTCGCCGACGTGGTGGGCCGCGTGGTGGCGCCGCCGGGAGAGCTGGAGGTCGGCGTGGTACTCGCCCTGCTCGGGGCGCCGTTCTTCGTCGCCCTCGTACGCCGCAGGAAGCCGGTGCGCCTGTGACCACGCTCCCCCTTCGCGTCGGCGGCCTGTCCTGGCAGGTACGCCCGCGCGCCGTCGTGCTCACCCTGGCGGGGCTGGTGCTGCTCGCCCTGCTCATGGCGCTCAACATGCGCATCGGCGACCTCGAGATGAGCCTCGCCGACGTGGTCACCGGCACGTTCGACGCCGACAGCGCCGGCCACTTCGTCATCATGGAGCTGCGCCTGCCCCGCGCACTCACCGGGGCCCTCGTCGGCGCCGCGCTCGCGCTGTCCGGGGCGATCATCCAGTCCATCGCCCGCAACCCGCTGGCCAGCCCGGAGATCCTCGGCGTCACCACCGGCGCCTCCGTCACGGTCGTGGCCGGCGTGGTGGCCAGCGGCAGCGTCTACGGCGGCGTCAGCGGCCTGCTGTCCACCCTCGGCATCCCCGCGCTCGCCCTGCTCGGCGGCCTGCTCGGCGCCGCCGTCGTCTACGGCCTGGCGTGGCGGCGCGGCCTCGACGGCTACCGCCTGGTGCTGGTCGGCATCGGCGTGGCCGCGGTGTTCACCAACGTCAAGTTCTGGCTGCTCACGGTCGGCGACGTCAACGACACCAGCCGCGCCATGATCTGGATCAGCGGCTCGCTCAACGGCCGCGGATGGGAGCACGTGACGCCCACGGCGCTGGCACTGGCCGTCCTGGTGCCGCTGACGCTGCTCGGCACCCGCTCCCTCGACGCCCTGCGCTTCGGCGACGAGACGGTCACCGCCCTCGGCGTGCGCATGAATCCGGCCCGCGCCCTGCTGATCCTCGCCGCCGTGCTGCTGGCCGCCGTGGCCACCGCGTCGGCCGGCCCGATCGCCTTCGTGGCGCTCGCCTCGCCCCAGATCGCGCTCAGGCTCGTCCGGGCGGGCCGGCCGCCGCTGCTGTGCTCGGCGGTGATCGGCGGCGTGCTCACCACGGGCGCCGATCTGATCGCCCGCACCGCGTTCTCCCCGCTCGAACTGCCCGTCGGCATCGTCACCGCCGTCCTGGGCGCGCCCTACCTGATCCACCTGATCTGGAGGTCACGCAAGTGAGACTGCAGGCCGCCGGCGTCAAGCTCGGGTACGGCGAGCGCATCGTCGTCGACGGGCTCGACCTCGGTATCGAGGCGGGCACCGCGACCACCATCATCGGCCCCAACGGCTGCGGCAAGTCCACCCTGCTGCGCGCGCTCGGCCGCCTGCTCAAGCCGCAGGGCGGCGAGGTGCTGCTCGACGGCAAACGCATCGACAAGATTCCCACCCGCGAGGTCGCCAGGATCCTCGGCGTGCTCCCGCAGGCGCCCATCGCACCCGAGGGGCTGACCGTGGCCGACCTCGTGGCGAGGGGCCGGCATCCCCACCAGACGTGGTATCGCCAGTGGTCCTCCGACGACGAGGGCGCCGTCACCGAGGCGCTCGACATGACGGGCCTCGCCGACCTGGCCGAACGGCCCCTGGACGAGCTGTCGGGCGGGCAGCGGCAGCGAGCGTGGATCTCCATGGCCCTGGCCCAGGGCACCGACCTGCTCCTGCTCGACGAGCCCACGACCTTCCTCGACCTCGCCCACCAGGTCGAGGTCCTGGAGCTCGTACGCCACCTGCACCGGCAGGCCGGGCGCACGGTCGTCATGGTCCTGCACGACCTCAACCTGGCCGCACGCTACGCCGACCGGCTGGTGGCCATGCGCGGCGGGCGGGTGATCTCCTCGGGCACCCCGCACGAGGTGCTGACCGAGGAACTGCTGGGCGAGGTGTTCGAACTGGACGCCAAGGTCATCGAGGATCCGGTGGCCGGCACTCCCCTGGTGGTGCCGATCGGCCCCCGTACGCGTCCCGCAGGGCCGGCAGCCTGAGCCGGCCGAGCGGCGTGTTCGCCATGACGGCGGCGATGGCCAGCCAGCCGACCCCCGCGGCCACCATCAGCGCGTACGCGTTGCGCGCCTCCTGCTCGAACACGCCCGTGGCCAGCGAAGCGAGCGGGATGGACAGGAAGGCGGTCATCCTGGCCATGCCGAGCACCCGTCCCAGCAGATGGTCGGGGACGAGCAGCTGGCGCACGGTCGCGACGGCCACGATCGACGTACCGGCGGCGGCGAACTGCCCCATCCAGGCGAGCCCGATCAGCACGGGGCCGCGGGCGACGATCATGGCCAGCATCGACAGACCGCCCGCGACGACGGCCCAGCAGATCACCGGCCCCGGCGGACACCTGCGCAGCAACCGGCTGCCGAGCACCGCCCCGAGCACCGCGCCCGCCCCCTGGAAGGCGTAGACGACGCCGATCTCCTCCGCGGTGAACCCGTGATAGGAGCTGAGGTAGTAGACGAGCCCCGCCAGCAGCAGCCAGACCGCGAAGTTGCACGCCGCGGTCGCGAGCGCGGTGGTGAGCACCACCTTGTCGCCGCGGAACAGGAAGCCGATGCCCTCCTGCATGTCCGCGAGCATCGAGCGGCCCATCAGGGTGGCGCGGCTCGTCACCACGCCCCGTGCCACCCTGACGGGCAGGATCAGCAGCGCCGACAGCAGGAACGTGCCCGCGTCCACGTAGATGGCGGCCTGATGGCCGAGGCCCACGACGAACGCGCCGCCGGCCACGGGGCCGATCATGTTCACCGCGTGCTCGCCCATGTGGATCCGCGCGTTGGCCTGCGGCAGCCGCTCCACCGGAACCAGCGAGGGCACGATCGAGCGGAACGCGGGCTGGTAGAGGGGATCGACGCAGGCCAGCAGGAACGCCAGCGCGTAGATCGGCCAGAGCTGGCGTACGCCGGCCGTCACGATGACCGCGAGCAGTACGGTGACCGCGGCGGAGGCCAGGTCGCCGAGCACGAGCAGCCGCCGCCGGTCGACCCGGTCCGCGAGCACCCCGCCGAGCATGCCGAGCGCGACGTACGGGAGGTATTCCATGGCGTACACGAGCCCGGTGCCGAGGGCGGAGCCGGTCAGGTCATAGACCAGGAGCGGGAGGGCCAGCCGGTAGATCCAGGTGCCGAGCGAGGAGGCGAGGAAAGCGCTGAGCAGGAGCCAGTAGCGCCGTCCCATGGGATCACACCTCGGTGAGAGCCTGCCCGATGTCGCTGTCGCCGGGCGCCAGGACCGCGGCCCTGAGCAGATCGTCGCGGGCGTTGTCCGGGCGTCCCGCGGCCCGGTGCACCACCGCCCGGTTGAACAGCAGCTCGGCCGTCTCCTCCCGCTTGAGCGCGCTGGTCAGGTCGGCAAGGGCCGCGCCGTGGTCACCGAGGTCGAAGGCCAGCTCGGCCCGCCCGGCCCAGGCCGCCACCAGGTCGGGGTCGAGCTCCAGGGCCCGGTCGAAGGCGGACCGCGCCTCCTGGTGGCGCCTTTCTGCCAGCTCGACCTGGCCGAGCACGCACATCAGGTGCGGATCTCGCGGCGCGAGCCGCAGCCCTCGCTCGACGTCCTGCCGCGCCTCGGCGTACGCGCCGGCCGCCGCGCTCAGTCCTGACCTGTTCACGTACGCGGGCGCGAACTCGGGGTCCAGCTCCAGCGTGTGGTCCAGGTCGGCGCGGGCGCCGGCGACGTCGCCCGCCGCGTAGCGCAGCTCGGACCGGTTGTAGTACGCCTCGGGGAAGGGCGGGCTGACACGCATGACGGCCTCGTAGTCGGCCAGCGCCTCCTCGTCGCGGCCCAGCTTGTGCAGCAGGTTTCCCCGGTCGAGGTAGTAGTCGGGGTAGCCGGGGTCGGCCTCCACCGCGCGCGTGTAGTCGGCCAGCGCCTCCTCCGCGCGGCCCGTCATGGCGAGCAGCTGACCCCTGTTGGCGTGGAGCACGAGCTTGTGGATGGGGTGCTCGCCCGGCAGGTCGGCCTCGGCCAGGTCGATGGCCTGCTGCACCAGCTCCATCGCGGCGGCCGGCCGGCCCCTGCGCACCTCGACCAGGGCCTTGCCGTTGAGGTCGAACCCGAGGTGGAAGGCCCGCTCCCTGCGGTCGGGCAGCAAAGACGTGATCGTGATGGCCTCGTTGACCCAGGCCAGCGCCTGCTCGGGGTCGCGTCGCGCGGGGTCGTGGTGACGTACGAGGATCATGGCGGTGGCGTAGGCGACGGTGGCGCGGTGTTTGGGGTCGGTGCTCTCGCGCCTGGCACGGTCGTAGAGCTCGCGGGCCTCGTCCTCGCGCTCGATGGCCTCCAGCGAGGCGGCGACGCGCTGCAGGAGCTGCCGCCACCGCTCCGGGTCGGCGCCGTACGCCATGCCGCACAGCGCCTCCAGGCCCGACTCGGCCATCGCATGGTGGAAACCCTCGTCGCGGTAGCGGTCGAAGTCGACCGGTCGCACCCCGGCCGACGGCACCCTAGGGCCTTCCTCGATCCGCAGCAGAGCGGGGTCGACGCGGCGCCGCAGCACGGCGACGAACTCGGCGTCGGTGTGGTCGGCGGCGTCGAGGTTCGCCACGGTCACGGTGAGGGGGCGCGCACGGTCGAGGTGGTCGCGGACGAACTCGGCCAGCCCGTTGGCGATCCTGAGGCTGCGCCGGGCGGCGGGAATGAGAATGCGCTGCGCCCGGGGCAGGTCGTCGGCCAGCGAGCGCCTGCGCGCGGGGACGACGTCGCGGAGTTTCGGCGCGGCCGTGCGGATCTCGATGTCGTGGGCTGCGGCCAGCTCGGGGTGCCGTTCCAGCGCGGCCGGGACCAGATGGCCGAGCAGCCCGGCGGCGAGCGTGTAGGGGCCGCCGAGGCGGCGGTCCGCGTTCAGCATGATCGTGTCCACACGACCCCATTTCCGTGGCAGGCAATGGCCGGCGCCCATCAACAGACGCCGGCCGAGTACGTCAGGTGCCGTGCCTCGGCGCTGCCGCGGCGGTCGGCTTCACGGTGCCGGGCCGGTGAACAATGATCTTCTTCATGGCTGCCCTTTCGTCGTCGAATGCAACCGAGCACTCAGGTTGGTGACCGATACATGTCAGCACATGAAAAAGACATCGATCAATGCTTATCTGGTAAGGCGTATTTCAGCAACGATTACGGGCATGCCGGAAATTGTCCTCAGTCGCCGAGAATTGCGTCCACGAAGACTTCGGGATCGAACGGCGCCAGATCGTCGGGCCCCTCGCCCAGCCCCACGAGCTTGACCGGAACCCCCAGCTCCCGCTGCACCGAGATCACGATGCCGCCCTTGGCGGTGCCGTCGAGCTTGGTCAGCGCGATGCCGGTGATGTTGACCACCTCGGCGAACACCTGCGCCTGACGCATGCCGTTCTGGCCGGTGGTGGCGTCGAGCACGAGCAGCACCTCGTCGACCGTGGCCTTCTTCTCGATGACCCGCTTGACCTTGCCCAGCTCGTCCATGAGGCCGGTCTTGGTGTGCAGACGGCCCGCGGTGTCGACGATCACGACGTCGACCTTCTCCTCCGTGCCCTTGGCGACCGCGTCGAAGGCCACGGAGGCCGGGTCACCGCCCTCGGGACCGCGCACCGTGTCGGCGCCGACCCGCTCGCCCCAGGTCTGGAGCTGATCGGCGGCGGCCGCGCGGAAGGTGTCGGCCGCGCCGAGCACCACCTTCTTGCCGTCGCCGACGAGGGAGCGTGCGAGCTTGCCCGTGGTGGTGGTCTTGCCGGTGCCGTTGACGCCCACGACCAGCACCACCGCGGGCCGTTCGCCGTGCTTGCGCACGTGCAGCGTGCGGTCGAGACCTGGGCCGACCTGCGCGAGCAACTGCTCGCGCAGCAGGCCGCGAACCTCGTCGGGCGTGCGGCTGCCCAGCACCTTGACCTTGGTACGCAGCTCCTCGACCATGACCTGAGTCGGCGCGACGCCCACGTCGGCGGTGATCAGGCTCTCTTCGATCTCGTCCCACACGTCGTCGTCGAGCCGGTCACGGGAGAGCAGCTCCAGCAGCCCGCGGCCGAGGGCGCTCTGCGAGCGCGCGAGCCGCGAACGCAGCCGCACCATCCGGCCCGCGGACGGCGGCGGCACCTCCACCTCGGGCTCCACCACGACCGGCTCGGCCGGCTTGGCCGGAGGCGGCAGCGTGGTGGTCGCGCCCTCGTCCTCCGCGCCCGTTCCCGCCGGCCGCTTCTCCTCGGGAAGCACCGGGGTCTCGGGCGGCTTGACCGGCGGCGGCGCTTTTCGGCCGGGCCGGAAGAGCAGGAACAGACCGCCGGCCGCCAGCAGGGCGACGACGGCCACGATCACGATGACGCCGAGGTAACCATCCACAAGATGTCAGTTTTCCAGATCGACCGCCATGGTCATGCCCAAGGCCACACCTATCAGGCAGACTCGCGTTCTCTGAGCCGCTGGCTGACCACCTGTGTGACGCCGTCGCCGCGCATCGACACGCCGTAGAGGGCGTCGGCGATCTCCATCGTGCGCTTGTTGTGCGTGATCACGATCAGCTGCGAGCTCTGCCGCAACTCCTCGAACAACCTCAGCAGGCGCTGCGTGTTGGTGTCGTCGAGCGCGGCCTCGACCTCGTCCATCACGTAGAACGGCGACGGCCGCGCCTTGAAGATGGAGATCAGGAACGCCACCGCCGTCAGCGAGCGCTCCCCGCCCGACAGCAGCGACAGCCGCTTGACCTTCTTGCCCGGCGGCCTCGCCTCGACCTCGATGCCGGTGGTCAGCATGTCGGCCGGTTCGGTGAGCACCAGCCGGCCCTCGCCCCCGGGGAAGACCCTGGTGAAGATCTGCTCGAACTCCCTCGCCACGTCGTCGTAGGCCGAGGCGAACATCTGCTCGACCCGGTCGTCGACCTCCTTGACCACGGTCAGCAGGTCGCGCCGGGTCTTCTTGAGGTCTTCGAGCTGCGAGGTGAGGAACGCGTGGCGCTCCTCCAGCGCCGCGAACTCCTCCAGCGCCAGCGGGTTGACCTTGCCGAGCTGGTTCATCTGCCGCTCGGCCGCCCTGGCTCGCTTCTCCTGCTCCTCGCGTACGTACGGCACGGGCGGGTCGCCGGGCACCGGGGCGTCGGGGCCGTACTCGGAGATCAGGGACTCGATCTCGACGCCGTACTCCTCCAGCGCCCGCTGCTCCATCTGTTCCAGCCGCAGGCGCTGCTCGGTGCGGGCCACCTCGCTGCCGTGCACCCGGTTGACCAGTTTGTCCAGCTCCTGGCCGAGCTCGCGTACGCGCAGGCGCACCTGCTTGAGCTCGGCGTCGACGGCGACCCTGGTGAGGTCGGCCTCGTCGCGTTCCTTGGCGGCGAGCTGGACGGAGGTCGTCAGCGCCCCGAGCACCCGCTTGGCGCCCTTGCTGACGGCCTCGGCCACGGCGGCCTGCCGCCTGCGCCTGGCGCGCTGGGCGGCCGCCTGGGCGCGTTCCTGGCGCTCGCGCTGAGCGGCCCGCACCAGCCCGTCGGCGCGGCCCTCGATGCCCTTGACCCGCTCCTCGGCGGTGCGCACCTGCAGACGGGTGTCCATCTCACGCTGCCTCGCGACCTCGCAGGCGCTCGCCAGCTCGTCGCGGCCGTCGGTGGTGGGCTCCGACTCCAGCTCCTGGGCGTATTCGGCCTCGGCCAGCCGGATCTCCAGCTCGGCCAGCTCCTCCAGGCCCTCCGCGCGGGCCTCCTCCGCCTTGGTGACGCTCCTCGCCAGGCGCTCGGCCTCGGCGCGGGCCGCCCCGGCGGCGGCCTCCAGCTGGGCCAGCTGCCTGGCGGCCGCGGCGTTGCGCTGGTCGGCCTCGCGCTGGCGGCTCCTCACCTGGTCGAGCGTGGCCTGCGCGGCGCTCACACCGGCCTGGGCGGTCGTGACGGCGGTCTGGGCCTCGGTGACGCGGGCCTGCGCGGCCTCCAGTTCCGTCTGGGCGGCCTGCTCCCGGGCGATCGCCTCGTCCAGGACGCGGGCGGTCTCCTCCGCCCTGCCTCCGGCCTCCTCCAGGTCCGCGACCGCCTCGTCGAGGGCCGCGCGCACCTGGAGCACGGAGGTGCCGCCGTCGGACCCGCCGTCCGCGACGTAAGCGCCGACCAGGTCGCCGTCCGTGGTGACGGCACGCAGGCCGGGATGGCGTTCGACCAGCTCGCGCGCGGCTTTGAGGTTGTCGACGACCGCCACGTCGGCCAGCACGTGGTCGAGGGCGGGCCGGAGATGGCCGGGCACGGTGACGAGGTCTGCCGCCCAGCGGCTGCCGTCGGGGGCGCTCCCACGCTCCCGCGGCGCCGCTCCCGCCTCCTCCGCGGGCCGGTCGGCGACCAGGAGGGTGGCCTGGCCCATGTCCTGGGCGCGGAGCAGGTCGATGGCCTCGACGGCCGTGTCGAGGGACCTGACGGTGATCGCCTCGGCGATCGGACCGAGCACGGCTGCCACGGCCGGCTCCGCCCCCGGAGTGACCTGCATGGCGGCCGCCAGCGGGCCGAGCACCCCTTCCAGGCCGGCGTCCAGCAGGGCCGGGCCGCCGTCGCCCCTGGCCAGCCCCAGCTCCAGAGCCTCACGGCGGGCGGTCAGCGCTGCCACCGCGCGCTGGGCCTCCTGGTCGGCGGCGCGCGCCGCGGTCATCGCCGTCTTCGCCGCCTGGAGGGCGGCCCGCGGCGCGTCGAGGCAGGACCTGGCCTCCTCCGCGGCCGATCGCGCCTCGTCGGCGACCGCCGCGACCTCCTCGACCATGGCCTGCGCCGTGGCCAGCTCCTCGGCCAGTGCGGGGTCGGCGGCGGGCTCCTCCAGCCGTCGCGCCTCCAGATCCTCCACGGCCTGGCGTTCGCGCTCGCTCGCGTCGGCCACCGCCGCCTGGAGCCTGCCGATCTCCTCCTCGGCGGCCCTGGCCCTGCTGCGTACGGAATCGACCTGGCCGCGCAGCTTGGCCAGCCCTTCGCGGCGGTCGGCGGCGGCTCTGGCGACCATCGCGAGCCGCTGCTCCTCGGCGTTCAGCTCGGCCTCGGCCTCGGAGCGCCGCTGGACGGCCTCCTCCAGGAGCTCGTGCGCGTGGTCGAGCTCGGCCTTGAGTATCAGCTCCCGCTCGCGGACCTCGGCCGCCTCGCGCTCCAGCTCCTCCGGGTCGCGGCCCCTGCGCTCGATGGCGGCGGCGTCGAGAGCGTGCCGGTGGCGTTCGGCGGCGAGTTGTTCGAGGCCCGTCACGCGCTCGCGCAGGGACGAGAGCCTGAAGTAGGTCTCCTGGGCGGCGGCCAGCCTGGGCTGGGCCTCGGCCTCGGCGGCCTCCAGCGCGGACTCGCGCTGCTGGCCCTCCGCCAGCTCGGCCTCGACCTGGTTGCGCCTGGCCGTGATCGCGGCCTCGTCGGCGGCCTCGCGCTCCAGGGTGACGCGCAGCGTGGCCACGTCGTCGGCCAGCAGCCTGAGCCTGGCGTCACGCAGGTCGGCCTGGATGACGGCGGCCTTGCGGGCGATCTCGGCCTGGCGGCCCAGCGGTTTGAGCTGACGGCGCAGCTCCGTGGTGAGGTCCTGCACGCGGGTCAGGTTGGCCTGCATGGCGTCGAGCTTGCGCAGCGCCTTTTCCTTGCGCTTGCGGTGCTTGAGCACGCCCGCGGCCTCTTCGATGAACGCCCTCCGGTCCTCGGGCCCCGCGTGCAGCACGGCGTCGAGCTGGCCCTGCCCGACGATGACGTGCATCTCGCGGCCGATGCCCGAGTCGGACAGCAGTTCCTGGATGTCGAGCAGGCGGCAGGTGTCGCCGTTGATCGCGTATTCGCTCTGCCCCGACCGGAACATCAGCCGGCTGATCGTGACCTCGGTGTAGTCGATCGGCAGCGCGCCGTCGCTGTTGTCGATGGTCAGGGTCACCTCGGCGCGCCCGAGCGGGGGCCTGGAGGAGGTGCCGGCGAAGATGACGTCCTCCATCTTGCCGCCGCGCAGCGACTTGGCGCTGTGCTCGCCCATGACCCAGGCCAGGGCGTCGACGACGTTGGACTTGCCCGAGCCGTTGGGGCCGACGACGCAGGTGATGCCGGGCTCGAACCGCAGGGCGGTCGCGGAGGCGAAGGACTTGAAACCACGCAGGGTGAGGGTCTTCAAATACAAGCGCGACCCCCTTCTCCCTAGACGACTTCGGAAAAGACTACTGGTCCCTGATGCCCGTCGCGGGCGCATGCCGTCGGAACCGGCGCGACCTGGGCAAAGGAAGCTTTCCGAACAGGAGAAAATAACAAGGGACGCCTCTTCGAGACGTCCCTGGGTCTTGCGCTCCGATCACTCTCAGGTGAGTGCCGGCTCGCGCTCTTGCATGCGACTTAGCGCTTCGTCGCGGGTTTGCGCCGCAAGAGCGTCATTCGTGGCCTGAAGTCGGATGAGTTCTGCCTCCAGATCCCGGATACGCTGCTGCAGGCGGCGCATTTCCGAGACCATTCGAGGGTCAGGACCGCCGACGTGGCCGAGTAGAGCCTTCGCCATGGTAAAGGGTCCTCCACGCTGAGTGACCAGACTGGTTCGCGCACTTCTATTCCGCGGGAGGGGTGCGCGTGGTACTTAACAAGAGTCGCACCGGCAGTGTGGGCGGTCAAGTCGATCGAACCGCTGAGCCCTACTGATGGGCACTCCCGACATACAACTATACCCCATTTGGGGGGTTTAAGGGAAGTCGCTATCGCTCCACAAAACCGCCCAAACTACCTCGCGGTTCACTCCAACGTTCCGCTACTCCATCGACCCTCCCCGGCGTGTCGCAACCTCTGAGCAGCTCCAGCAGCTTGACGCACGCCGACCGTGGCCCCTCGGCGACCACCTCCACCCGGCCGTCCTCGGTGTTGCGCGCCCATCCCGCCAGTCCGAGCTCGAGCGCCCTGGCCCGGGTCCACCAGCGGAACCCCACACCCTGGACCCTCCCCCGCACCCAGGCGGTCATCCGGACGGCTTCCCAACTTTCCGAACCTTCCGTATTTTTCGTGTACTGCGGCATCTGTTCTCCCGTGGGTGTCACGCCACCATGGCCTCCGACCCGAGCGCGTGCCGGGCCGCCGCCTCGCCGAACGCCCGGATCGCCGCCGTCTCGGCCGCCCGCACCCAGGCCAGCCCGAGGATCGAAGGAGGCAGGCCGGTGACGGGGACGAAGCTCACGTCAGGGCGCCTGTGGTGGGCCGCCGTGGGGGCGCAGAACAACATGCCGCCCCGGCCGAGCGCCACCTGGGTCAGGCCCTCCTGGCTCGTGGTCACCGTACCCGCCAGGGGGATCGGGCGTCCCGAAGGGGTCGCGGACGGCGCCGCGCGTTCCCGCCAGGCGCGGGGCGCGGGGCCGTCCAGGCCGATCAGGGGCAGGCCCGCCAGTTCCTCCGCGCCGATGCCCGCCCGGCCGGCCAGAGGATGCCGGGTGGAGACGCCCAGCTCGTATGACACCCGGTTCAGGCCCTCGCCCGTCGCCAGGTCGGGCTCGTCGACGGGCAGCAGCGTGAACGCGACGTCCACCTGTCCGGCCCGCAACCTGCCGAACGGGTCGGACATCGGGATCTCCACCAGCTCGACCTCGCACCCGGGGTAGCGGCTCTCGAAGGCGCGTACGCTCCCCGTGACGACGTCCGTGGGCGTGGCCAGGAACCCTACCCTGAGCACGCCCGTCACCTCGCGCGCGGCCGCCTTGGCCCGGCTCACGGCCGCGCCCAGCCCTTCGTAGGCCGGCCTCAGATCGGCCAGGAACCGTTCCCCGAGCGGCGTCAGCCGCACCCGCCTGCTGGTCCGGTGGAAGAGCCGGCCCCCGATCCTGGCCTCCAGCGAGCGCATGAGCTGGCTCACCCGGCCCGGCGACAGGTAGAGGCGCTCGGCCGTACGCGCGAAGTGCAGCTCCTCGCTGAGCGCCACGAAGCACTCCAGCTCCCTGAAGTCCATCCCCACCTCCGCCGATCGCTTAGCCTGCCTAAAGCAAGCTTTCGACCTTCGCCATTGTTCCCTCCCACGGGCGCGAGAAGGCTGAAGGCCATGACGTTGACCGATGTACGCGCCGCCACCCAGGCGCGCTGGCCCGCCGTGATCTCGGTCGCGGTCGGCACTTTCACCATCGTGACCAGCGAGATGCTGCCCGTCGGGCTGCTGACCTCGATCTCCTCCGACCTGCGCGTCTCCGACGGCACCGCCGGGCTGATGATGACGGCGCCGGGGCTCGTCGCGGCGCTCTCCGCGCCGCTGACGGCGGTGACCACCCGCCGCCTCGACCGGCGGTTCACATTGCTCGGGCTGATGGCGTTGCTGGCGGTGGCGAACCTGGCGGGCGCGCTCGCCCAGAGCCATCCCGTGATGATGGCCGCCCGGGTGCTGACCGGGGTGAGCATCGGCGGCTTCTGGGCGTTCGCGGCCGGGCTGGCGCCGCGGCTGGTGCCCGGCCGGTCGGTCGGACGCGCCACGTCGGTCATCTTGTCCGGCGTGTCGGTGGCGTCGGTGCTGGGGGTGCCCGCGGCCACGTTCGTGGCGTCGTTCGCGGGGTGGCGCAGCGCGTTCCTCGCCATGGGGGCGCTGGCACTCGTGCTGCTCGCCGTACTTGCCGCCACCCTGCCGCCGCTCCCCGGCGA
>NZ_JAAAHR010000177.1:0-19213 GCF_009908215.1 Nonomuraea sp. K271
CCTCCGCCTCCGTGACGACGGTGGGGCGCGCAGCGCTGGGGGCTGTCGCGCCGGTGCTCGCCCTGTCGGGGAGCCGCTCGCCGATCACCGCCCGCCAGATCGACACGGCCGAGCGTGCGGGGTGGCGGGTGTTCGCCGACCTGTCAGGTCCCGCCGGCCTCGTCGAACAGGTGGAGGAGAGCCTGCGCGACGGCCGGCACACCATCGTCGAGTCGACCCGCGGACCGGCCAGGGACCCGGACGGCATCGGGACGTCACTCGGCCGGCTGGCCGCGGCCATGGTGCGTGCCGGGCTGGTACGGCGGCTGGTGGTCGCTGGCGGCGACACCTCGGGGGAGGTCGTCGCGGCGCTCGGCGCCCGGTCGCTGGACGTGGTCGCCTCACCGGCCGCCGGCGCGCCGGTGTGCGTGCTGGCCTCGGACGATCCGGCGGTGGACGGGCTCCAGGTGGCGTTGAAGGGCGGCCAGGTGGGCGGGGACGACTATTTCCTGCGCGCCGCCGCCGGTCACCGCGAGCGGCCTAATGACTGTCGCTGATCACCGACACCTTCGTGAAGTCACCCGAGGCGAGGTCCGTCTCGTGAAGGGTGAAGTAGAGCCGGCCCTGGTCTCCCCAGCACCAGCCGAGACTCTCGTCGGAATCCACCTGGAGCAGCAGCCTCTGTTCGCGGGTGAAGCCGTCGGGTTTGAGATCCTGCAGAGGCAGGGGCCTTGTGCAGCGGCCGTCCGTCTGCCGGAGATGGACAGTGGTCCAGACCTGATTCCAGCCCGAGCCGCTCCCATGCGGCTTCCAACGCGGAGAGCCGATCCTGGATTTGGCCGGCCGGACGACGGTGGCGTTACCCGTCAGCGGGCTCGGGCAGGGTACGCGCCAGCGCGTCGGCCACCAGGGCCGGCCAGGAAAGGGGACGTGGCAGGAGATGCTATTCGACGTCGGTGACGACGCTGAGCTCACCGTCCGCCGTCCAGCCCAGGGCTTCGACCCGGCGGCTGATCGGTATGCCGGCCATGGCCCAACGGTCAGGTCCGTCGACGGAACGGCGGCGGACCCGCACGGGACGACCGTCGCGGGTGACGGGTGTCCCGAGCGTGACCGTGACGGTGTGGACCTCCTCGGTGCCGCGCGTGGCCTCCGCTCCGGCCTCCACGACCCAGACCTTCAGCCCCGCCACTGGCCGTCTTCTCCCTGGTGATCGATTCGGCCGATGACACCGTACATATCAGGTCAAGCGGCGACTGGGTAGGGGAGCGGGCTGCTCGCGGCGGCGGTGTCCTGTGCGCACTTGTCCTCGTGCACCATCGCATTCGCAAAGGCGATGTGGATCAGCTTGCGCGATCGTCAAATAGTGTCCGGATTCTGTGACATTTGCCCCTGATGCGGCGCTGTACAGCGGATCTTGGGAGGGGGTGTTTCCGCAGGTGAAGCCGGCGGTCCGACGGTGCCCGAGGAGGGGTCGCCGACTAATGCGCTTGACCTGACCGTTACGCCGAACGGTTTCTGCCCGTTACATTTTTACATATATTCTGCGCTCTGATCGCCATCTCGGCGTCAAGTGGATTTCACCACGCGAGATGGGTTTACGTTGCGAGGGCGCCTCTCCGGTCGGAAGTCCGCGCCCACGGTCAGCGCGAACGGAGAGTAATGGGCAAGTACCTGCTCCGCAGGTTGGCAATAAACGTGATCTTGGTCGCCCTGGCGGCCAGTCTGGCGTACATGCTCGCGGCCACCACCATGAACCCGCGGGGGGCGTACGAAGGTCGCCAGCCACCGGTGGCAGAGGCGGTCATCGACGCGACGCTCGATGAGTACAACCTGAACGACAAGACCCCGGTGCTCGTCCGTTACGGCACGTGGGCCAAGGGCGTCGTCACCGGAGACTTCGGCCGCACGTGGAACGGCGGCTCGGTCAACAACGAGATGGGCCGGCGGATCATGGTCAGCCTACGGCTGCTGCTCATCGGCACGCTGGTCGGTTTCGCCGTCGGTGTGGCGCTGGGCGCGATCTCGGCGGTGAAGCAGTACAAACTCACCGACCGGTTCATCGGGGTCAGCTCCTTCGTGATCATGGCCGTTCCGGTGTTCGTGCTGGCCACTCTGCTCGCGATCGCGACGTACAACCTGAACAGAGGACTGGGGTTCTCGCTCATCGAGTACACCGGTGAGTACAACCCCCGGTTGTCCGGCTTCGACCAGTTCCTCAACCGGCTGAACCACCTGATCCTGCCGACGATCTCGCTCAGCCTGGGCCTGATCGCCTTCTACAGCCGCATCCAGCGCAACATGATGCTCGACGTGCTCAACCAGGACTTCGTCCGCACCGCCATGGCCAAGGGGCTGAGACGCAGGACGGCGCTGACCAAACACGCGCTGCGCACCGCGCTGATCCCCGCCGCCACCTACTTCGCCTTCGCGTTCGGGACGATGTTCACCGGTGCCACCTTCACCGAGAAGATCTTCGCCTGGCACGGCATGGGCGCCTGGCTGGTTGACTCGATCAACCAGAACGACGTCAACTCCGTCGCCGCGGTGACCTTCTTCACCGCCGTCTGTGTGTTGTTCGCCGCCTTCCTGTCGGACCTGCTGGTGGCGGCCCTCGATCCTCGGGTGCGGGTGAGCTGACATGCGATCGAAAGTCGTCCTGCGGCGCCTGCTCCGCAACAAGCAGGCCCGTTATGGCTCCATCGCCCTGATCGTGCTGGTGGCCATGGCCTACCTCGGGCCGTTCGTCGGCCCGTACGACTGGACCGACAAGGACTTCCTGGCCTTCCTGTCGCCCCCCGGCGGCGACCACTGGTGGGGCACCACCACGATCGGCCAGGACATGTACGCGGTCACGCTCCGCGGCATGCAGAAGTCGATCCTCATCGGCCTGCTCGTGGCGCTCATCTCCACAGGGCTCGCCGCGATCGTGGGCGCGTTCGCCGGATATTTCGGCGGCTGGGTGGACAAGACGCTCATGTGGGGTGTGGACCTGCTGCTGGTCCTGCCGAGCTTCCTGATCATCGCCATCATCTCGCCGCGGCTGCGGGAGGGCGCCTCCTGGCTCTGGTTCGTGGCGCTGCTCGCCGCGTTCTCCTGGATGATCACCTCCAGGGTGGTGCGCAGCATGACGCTCTCGCTCCGCGAGCGGGAGTACGTGCAGGCCGCCGTCTACATGGGCATCCCCCGCTGGAAGATCATCTTCAGGCACATCGTGCCCAACCTGTCCTCGTTGCTGATCATCGATGCCACGCTCAACGTCAGCGGCGCGATCATCGGCGAGGCCGCGCTGTCCTTCTTCGGCTTCGGCATCCAGCCGCCGGACGTCTCGCTCGGCACGCTGATCGCGGAGGGTTCCCGCAACGCCACCGGCTACCCCTGGCTGTTCGCCTTCCCCGCGGGCCTGCTGGTGCTGCTCGTGCTCAGCGTGAACATGATCGGCGACGGCCTGCGTGACGCACTCGACCCGGGGAGCAACTCGTGAGCATCTTGGAGGTCAGGGACCTCACCGTCACCTTCCCCGGCGGCATCCAGGCCGTGCGCGGCGTCAGCTACGAGGTCGAGCGCGGCGAGGTGCTCGGCATCGTCGGCGAGTCCGGCTCGGGCAAGTCCGTCACCTCTCTCGCCGTCATGGGCCTGCTGCCGACGAACGCCGTGGTCAGCGGCTCGGTCAAGCTGCACGGCCGGGAACTGCTCGGCATGAAGGAAGACGAGCAGATCAAGGTACGCGGCAAGACGATCAGCATGATCTTCCAGGATCCGCTGTCGGCGTTCACGCCCGTCTACACCATCGGCGACCAGATCGCCGAGGCCGTCCGCGTCCACCAGAACGTGGGCAAGGACAAGGCCGCCAAGCGCGCCGTCGAACTGCTCGACCTGGTCGGCATCCCCAACCCGGGCCTGCGGGCCAAGGCGTTCCCGCACGAGTTCTCCGGCGGCATGCGGCAGCGCGCCATGATCGCCATGGCCATCGCCAACGACCCCGACCTGCTCATCTGCGACGAGCCCACCACGGCGCTCGACGTGACCATCCAGGCCCAGGTGCTGGAGGTGCTGAAGACCGCCCAGCAGGAGACCGGTGCCGGCATCGTGATGATCACCCACGACCTGGGCGTCATCGCCGGCATGGCCGACCGGGTGGTCGTCATGTACGCGGGCCGCCCGGTCGAGCAGGGCCCCGTGGACGACATCTACTACCGGCCGCGGATGCCGTACACGATGGGTCTGCTCGCCTCGATCCCCAGGATCGACGGCGAGGAGGGCCCGCTCGTGCCCATCGACGGCAACCCGCCGTCGCCGGCGTCGCTGCCGCCCGGCTGCCCCTTCGCGCCGCGCTGCCCGATGAAGGTGGACATGTGCGACGACGAGGAGCCGCCGCTGACGCCGTTCGGCAGCGGCCGCCACGTGGCGTGCATCCGTTCGCACGAGATCGAGCACAAGGGCCTGACCGGGGCGGACGTGTTCCCGGTGCCGGTCATCCCGCCCAACGAGGCGGTCAGGGTGCCGCGTGCCGAGCGCCCCGCCGTGCTCGAACTCGACGCCATGACCAAGCACTATCCGCTGCTGAAGGGCGCCATCGTCAAGCGCCGCGTCGGCACCGTCTACGCCGTCGACGGCATCAGCTTCGACATCGCGCAGGGCGAGACACTGGCCCTGGTCGGCGAGTCCGGCTGCGGCAAGACCACCACCCTGCAGCAGATCATGCAGTTGCAGCCGCCGGAGGGCGGCCGGGTCGTGGTGCTCGGCAAGGACAGCGCCACACTCGACAAGGCGGGCCGTAGAAGCCTCCGCGGCGACCTGCAGATCGTCTTCCAGGACCCGATGGCCGCGCTCGACCCGCGCATGCCGGTCGGCGACATCATCGCCGAGCCGCTGCGGGCGCACGGCGAGAAGGACGTGCGCGCCAAGGTCGAGGAGCTGCTGGTACTCGTCGGGCTCGCCGCCGAGCACGCCGAGCGCTATCCCCAGCAGTTCTCCGGCGGCCAGCGGCAGCGCATCGGCATCGCCCGCGCGCTCGCGCTGGAGCCGAAACTGCTGGTGCTGGACGAGCCGGTCTCCGCGCTCGACGTGTCCATCCAGGCAGGCGTGATCAACCTGTTGGACGAGCTGAAGAGCAGGCTCGGCCTGTCCTACCTGTTCGTGGCGCACGACCTGGCCGTGGTCAGGCACCTCGCCGACCGCGTGGCCGTCATGTACCTGGGCAAGATCGCCGAGATCGGTACGGTCGAGAACGTCTACGACCGTCCGGCGCACCCGTACACGCAGGCTCTGCTGTCGGCGATCCCGCTGCCCGACCCCGAGATGGAACGCACCCGCAAGCGGATCCTGCTCGAAGGCGACCTGCCCAGCCCGGCCGACCCGCCGTCCGGATGCAGGTTCCGCACCCGCTGCCCCAAATTCGCCGTGCTCAGCGCGGCGGAGCAGCGGCGGTGCGTGGACGAGGAACCCTCGGTTGCCCGGCTGGCGAACGTCGTCGACCACGGCGCCGCCTGTCACTACGCGGAGGAAGTCGAGGTCATCACGGCCTCGGACAATCAGGAGGAAGAGTGAAGGTTCGATACCGTGCGGCCGCAGGGCTGACGCTCCTGGCCATGGCCGTCGCGGCCTGCGGTGGCGGCGGCGAGACCAACCAACCGAACGCCGAGCAGTCGAAGCAGGCTCAGCAGCAGATGTCGGAGACCCCCGCCGTCAGCGTCAACCCCGTCCCGTACGAGCAGGTCAAGGACGGCGGCACGCTGACCCTCCCTGTCGGCCAGTGGCCGAGCCAGTGGAACGGCAACCACGTGGACGGCAACCAGGCCGACACCGCGCAGATGCTCGACACGATCATGCCGATGCTGATGGTCTCCGACGAAGAGGCCAACTTCACGGCAAACCCTGACTACCTGACCGACGTGAAGAACGAGACGTTGGACGGCAAGCAGGTCGTCACCTACACGCTCAACGAGAAGGCCACCTGGTCCGACGGCACGCCGATGACGTGGGAGGACCTCGAGGCCGCGTGGAAGGCCAACAACGGCGAGAACAAGAAGTTCAAGCCGGCCTCCACGGACGGCTGGGAGCGGATCGAGTCGGTGAAGAAGGGCGACAGCGACAAGGTTGCGATCATCACCTTCTCCAAGCCGTTCCCCGAGTGGCAGGGCCTGTTCTCCCGGTCGCCGCACCTCATGCCGGCCAAGCACATGAAGTCGCCTGAGGCGTACGACAAGGACTACCTGCAGAAGATCCCGGTCACCGCGGGCCCCTTCAAGGTCGAGAAGATCGACGAGGGCACCAAGACGCTCACCGTCGTGCGTGACGACAAGTGGTGGGGCAAGAAGGCCAAGCTCGACAAGGTCATCTTCCGGACGATCGAGACCCCTGCGGCGCAGGTCAACGCCTTCGCCAACGGCGAGCTCGACATGGTGGAGATCCCGCCGGGCAGCCCCGCGGACCTGAAGCGTGCCAAGGAAGTCCAGAACGTCGACATCCGCAAGGCGCTCAGCCCCAACTGGCGGCACATCACCGTCAACAACCAGAGCGAGTTCTTGAAGGACAAGAACGTCCGGCACGCGGTCGCGTACGCGATCAACCGGGACGTGATCACGCAGTCCGACCTGAAGGACATGGACTGGCCGCTGCAGACGCTCGGCAACCACGTGTTCATGAACAACCACAAGGGCTACGTCGACAACTCCGGCGACCTCGGCAAGTACAACGTGGAGAAGGCCAAGCAGCTGCTCGACGCGGCCGGCTGGAAGCAGGAGGCAGAGGGCCAGCTCCGCAAGAAGGACGGCAAGGAGATGACGCTGAGCTTCGTCGTCCCGGCGGGCGTGCCGTATGCGAAGACGGAGGGCGAGCTCACCCAGGCCATGCTCAAGGAGGCGGGCATCGGCCTGACCATCCGGCCGGTCCCCGATGACAAGTTCTTCACCGACTTCATCATCAAGGGTGACTTCGACCTGGTGCCGTTCTCCTGGATCGGCACGCCGCTCCCGATCGGGAGCCTGGCGCAGATCTACAAGACCGGCTCCGAGAGCAACTTCCCGAAGGCCAGCGACCCGGCCGTGGACGAGGCCATCGAGGCCGCGGTGAGCGAGACGGACCCGGCCAAGGCCATCGAGCTGGCCAACGCCGCCGACAAGCTCATCTGGGACATGGTGCACACGATCCCGCTGTACCAGCGCCCTGACATCCAGGCGGCCAAGAAGACCCTCGCCAACCTCGGCGCCGAGGGCTACAAGTTCTACGACTGGACCGCGGTCGGCTTCACCGGCTGATCCTCGCGCACGACCGAACCCCCGGCAGGGCCTGCCCCGCCGGGGGTTTCGCGTGTCCGCGGAGCCGGTTGGCCCGCTCTGCGGCCATCGGGTAGGGTCGTGCCTTGAATCGGTGCTTTCGGTCGATACGAAGGCATGGTGGTGTGGCGAGCGCCCGGAGGCGTCGCCGGAGGAGCAGGAAGGAGCGAGGAGCGTATGACCGCCCGCTGGGTGGCTGCCGTGAGCAGCATTCGTTCCTCTGCCCGCCCGGGCTCCCTGGGAGCCGGTCACCACAGCTGAGCCGGGTCGTCGCGTGTCGTCACGCGAGCCCCCGCCTGTGCGCCGGCGTGGGAGTCCTCCCTCTGAGAAGGGCTTCTCTGTTGTTCGGTCCATCCCTGTTCGCGGATGCGACGACGCCCACCTCACCCTGCCCGCCGCATACGACTGGAGCACACGCATGACCGACGACCTCACCCTGCGCGCCGAGACACCCGGTGACGAGACGGCGATCAGGGCCGTGACCACGGCCGCCTTCGGCAAGCCGGAGGAGGCCGACCTCGTCGAGGCGCTGCGCCGCGACCCGGCCTGGATCCCCGCCCTGTCCCGGGTGGCGGTCACCGGCGGCCGCGTCGTCGCCCACGCCCTGCTCACCCGCTGCCACGTCGGCGAGACACCCGCGCTCGCCCTGGGCCCGGTCGCGGTCGCGCCCGAGGTGCAGCGCCAGGGGCTCGGCACGCTGGTCGTCGAGGACGCGCTGCGGGAGGCGCGGGAACGCGGCGGAAGCGCCGTGGCCGTGCTCGGGCACCCCGCGTACTATCCGCGCTTCGGCTTCACCACCGCCTCCCGCCACGGCATCGGCGTCGCCTTCGACGTGCCCGACGAGGCGTTGATGGCCATGTCGCTGGACGGCGAGCCGCTGCCGTCCGGCACGATCCGCTACGCGCCTCCGTTCGGCGTCTGACGACAACCGCGGGCGTCACCGTCCACGGCGGTGGCGCCTGCAGGATCAGCGCCGGAACTCGCGCAGCGTGGTCGGTGGCCGGCCGCCGTAGCGTTCGATGCTCTCCGTGACGCGGTAGAGCGGGTGGTCGCCCGGCCCGATGAGGCGGAAGATCGCCCACAGGTGGGTCAGGTGCTCGACGGTGTACGGGTCGCCGTACTTCTTCATGGCCCTGGCCTTCCACTCCTCGGGCGGCACGTCCGCGTACGGCAGCCCGAAGGCGTCGGCCACCTCGCCGATCGTCGCCATCTGCCCCGTCACCAGGCACACCGGGTCGGCGGGCACCGGGTCGAGGAGCAGCCCCGCGGCCACCCTGGCCACGTCGGCGCCGGCGACCAGGGGGATGCGCGTGTCGGGCGGACCGAGCGGGAGCGCCAGCCGGTCGCCGTCGGCTGCCACGGCCAGGTTCTCGAAGAACACTGCGGCCCGCAGGTGCACCGCGCCCACGCCGGCCCGGTCGAGGACCTGCTCGGCCACCCAGTGCCGGCGCATGCGGGGCGTCAGCGCCTCGGGTGAGGCGTCCAGCTGCGACACGTCGACGACCCGGTCCAGCCCTTCCTCCCTGGCCGCCGCCGCCAGCACGGCCGTGGCGTCCAGCAGGCCCGCCGTCACCGGGTAGGTGAGGAACGCCCGGCGCACGCCGCGCACGGCCGGGCGTACGGAGGTGATCTCCCGCAGGTCGCCCACCACCACCTCCGCGCCGCGCTCGCGCAGCGCGTCGGCTCGGTGGTCGTCGGAGTGCACGAACGCCCGCACCTGCGCGCCGCGCTCCAGCAGCAGCTCGGCGACGTGCCGGCCGGTCGATCCCTGCGGCCCGCCGGCCGCGCCCGTGACGAGGATCATCGCTCCTCCGGCAGGGTCAGGGTGAACAGGCCGAGCCGCTCCAGGTCGCGCAGGAACGGTCCGGCGGGGAACGCCTCGGCCGGGCCGTACACGCCGGGGGAGCTGGGGCCGTCGCCGTCGGCCAGGCGTACGGCGGCCTCCACGGACGTCAGCGCGCTCATCCGCCACAGGTCACGGCCGCTCGCCTGCCCGGCGCGGCCCCCGTCCGCGGTGATCACCTGCGTGGCCACGGTGAAGTCGGAGCCCGCCCTGGCGGCGGCATCGGCGTGCTCGCTGGTGAACACCTGCTCCTCCTGGAACGTGTGTGCCGTGAGCTGCGCCTCGACCTGCCGCGCCGGCACGTGCCTGGGCACGGTCAGCACCTCGGAGAACGGGACGGGCGCGATCATTGTGCGCGGGCCCAGCGGCGGGGGGAACGGGAAGACGGCGTTGCGCGGCTCGACGTAGCCGATGTGCTGGGCGCCGTCCGTGTAGGTGATCCGCCGGGTGTCGGCGAACAGCAGCTCCGCGGTGCTCTTGGCGCCCGTGGTCAGCCGCCAGCCGCTCACCGCGTACGCGGTGATCACCCGGTCGATGTCCGTCATGCCCGCCGACACGGCGCCGGCGAGCAGGTCGCCCAGGCCGCCGTAGAAGCTCATGGCGGTGACCATGGTGATGCCCGCCCGGCGGGCCGGCCCGGACATGGCGTCCAACATCCACTTCGTGTGGTGCTGCTCCAGGGCGTGGTCCACGTAGTGGCACCCGCCCTCCGCCGCGGCGGTGGCGACGGGTGCGCCGGTGTGCGTGAACGGGCCCGCGCAGTGGATCAGCACGGCCGCCTGCTCGGCGAGCCGGCGTAACGCGCCCGGGTCGTCGAGCGTGGCCCGGTGCACGCGCGCGCCTCCGAGCTCGTCGGACAGGGCCTTCAGCGCGCCCTCGTCGCGCCCGGCCAGGACGACCCGGCGGCCGCGGGCGTGGAGCTCGGCCGCCACCAGGCGCCCGGTGTGACCGGTGGCGCCGTAGACGGCGATGTGCTGCGGTGCGGACACGGCTCGCCTCCATGTTCCATACTGTGAGTACGTAACTAGGCCTCGAAGTTACGTACCGCGAGTATGTACGTCAAGGGGAGAACGATGACCGGCCGCACGCAGGCAGAGCGCTCGGACGAGACGACGGGCAGGCTGGTGCGGGCCGCGCGCCGGTTGTTCGGCGCGCGGGGATACGCGCCCACGTCGATCGACGCGGTGGCCGCCGCGGCCGGCGTCACCAAGGGAGCCGCCTACCACCACTTCGGCGGCAAGGTCGCGTTGTTCCGCGCCGCGTTCGTACGCGAGCTGGAGGAGGTCTCCGCCGCGCTGGTTCGGGCGGCGGGCCAGGAGCACGAGCCAATGGAGGCGCTGCGGCGCGGGTGCCGCACCTTCCTGGAGCACTGCCTCGACCCGGGGTTCCGCCAGATCGTGCTGCTGGACGCGCCGTCGGTGCTGAGCTGGGAGACCGTCAGGGCGATCGAGCACGATCACCTGCTGCGGGTCCTGCACGACGGACTGCGCGTTGCGGTCGCGGGCGGCCAGGCCGCGGACGGCGATCTGCCCGTCCGGGCCCGGCTCGTCTTCGGGGCCCTGTGCGAGGGCGGGATGTTGCTGGCTCGCTCCCAGGACCCGGCGGCCGACCTGCCGCGGCTAGCCGCGGAGGCCGACCGTTTCCTGGAGGCGCTCAGGCGCTGATCAGCCGTGCGAGTCGGTGACGGAGCCCTTGACGGTGGTCCGGCAGGAGGGGCCGTTCGGGCCGTCGAAGCGGACGGAGTCGAAGAAGTCGCGGAAGTCGACGTAGAAGTTGCCCTGGTCGCGCGGGCTGGTCACCGCGGAGCAGCCGCCGTAGCCGGCCTCGGAGAACAGGTGGATCCACGAGTCGGTACGGTTCCAGTCGGACTTGGCGCGATCGGCCATGCCCAGCGCGGCGAGGTCGGGGGTGTCGGCGTTGATCTCGATGAGGTCGCCCGTGCCGTCGAGGCCGGAGAACATGCAGTAATAACCGTCACGGCACCGGTCGTACCCGTCGGCGGCCTGGGCCGGGGTGGCGAGCGCGGCCAGAGCGGCGGCGGCGATCGGTAAGGCCAGCATGTGAAGCTTCTTGCCCAACGTTCCTCCATGATTGAAACTTTCTTTCGCTCCGAACATACATGGCGCGATCTTGTCAGGAAAGGGGTCGATCGACTCCGCTTCGCGACCGGCCGCAGGGAAGCCTGACGATCACTCGCAGCCCGGCCCTCGTCGCGCGGCGCGACGCTGAGCGTGCCTCCTTGCCGCTCGCGGGGCTCTTCCTCATCCCTCGGTACGGGTGCCGGCGGCGCGGACGGCCCGGGCGCGGGCCGCGAGCGCAGCGTACCCCTCGGCGGGAGCGTCCAGGCCCACCACGAACCCGGCGGTGCCGGCGTCGGCCCAGCCGCAGACCCGCCGCCACGTGCCGGCCAGCTTTCTGGTGGCGCACCACAGGGCGCCCTCCCGCCCGCCTGGGTCGAGCCGCTGGACGTCCGTCCCGAGCGCCTGCCGGAGGAGTCGGGGAGGGCTCTGCACGGTCCCCTCGCCGCCGAGCACGAAGTACGCGGGCCTCGTCTCGCCGTCGCGCGCGTACGTTGCGGCGGCGTGCGTGTCGAGGTGCCTCCGGGCCGCCTCGGTGAAGGCGGAGGCCATGCCGCCGATCAGGCCGGCGTCGTCGCGGCGCACCAGATCGCCCGCGCGGTCCGGCAGCGCGAACGCCGTGCGGCCGCCGGCGGCGCCGACGTACCACACCAGCCCGCCGACGATGAGGCCCGGCAGCACGACCACGAGCACGACGGGGAGCAGGACACCCAGCCTTCGAGGCTGTGACGGTCCGGTCACCGGGGTCTCCGGCACCACGTCGAGCAGCGCCCCCACCAGCCCGGCCAGGTCGCGCGTGGCCACCTCGACGGCCGACCCGCCGGCCAGCAGCAGGGGATGGGTGCTGACGCCGAACGGCGCGGCGAAGGCCCCGCCCAACGGCTTTCCCGACCATCGCGCCTGCCTGGCCAACAGGCGCAGCCGCGGCCACGGAAGGTCGGGCAGCGGCTCCAGCCGTGCCCGCAGTCCGGGCAGGTCGCGGGCCAGGAGGTAGAGGTGGTCGCGGCTCAGCCGGCCGACCGGTAAGCGGTGCCGGCCCACCCGCAACTCGGTCCGGGTGACGACGATGCGCCCGAAGTGGCGTACGGACCACATGGTCAGCAGCGCCACCCACGCCGGGATGCCCCAGACGAGCGCGTAGCCCAGCGCGTCGACGACGAACGGCACGTCGCCGCGGGCGGGCTTGACGATGGGCATGACGACGGCCAGCGCGGCCAGCGCCGCCCAGCACAGCGCGAGCGGCCACCACGGCAGGACGTTCCATCGGTAGACGGTGTCGCCGTGTCCCATCCGCCCGCGCCTCCTTACCGCAGGGTCACCTGTAGCCGTCGAGCGTAGTGGGCGTCGAGTAGCGGTCGGCGTCGTCGCGGTCGACCGCGGCTCGCTCGGCGCCGGCGTTCGTCACGCTGGAGTCCCAGACCTGTGCCGCCTGGTCCACCGCGCTCACGAACTCCGCCTCCTCGCGTGCCCTGACGGGATCGCCCCAGATCGAGTCGGCGGAAACGGCGGAGAAACCACCGCAGGTCTAAACCTATCGCCATAGGCCGGACCAGGGCGTCTGAATACCAGACGTGGACACCGTCCCGGCCGCTCAAGGGGAAAGGATCTCGCTTGTGGATCGTGTGAAGATGACCGGCCTGGCAGGTCTGGCCTGCGCGACGCTGACGCTGAGCGTCGCGACACCCGCTACCGCGGCCGACGCGGACCGGGCACGGCTCGGCGACGTGCAGAAGGCTCTGACAGAGCTGGCAAAGAGCCCTGAAGTGGTCGGCGCGATCGGCGCCGTCTACATCGACGGCAAGAAGGTCGACAAGGGCTCGGCCGGCACCCGCCTCCTGAACGACAAGGGTGGCAAGATTCCCGCCGGCGCCCGTTTCAGGGCCGGATCCCAGACCAAGGCCATGACCCAGGTCGTCATCATGAAGCTGGTCACCGAGGGCAAGCTCTCTCTGGACGACAAGCTCAGCGACCTGCTGCCCGAGGTGGCGGAGAAGGACCTGGTGGAGCGGGCCGACGAGATCACCGTGGAGCAGATGATCCACCACACCTCGGGCATCCCCAACTGGTTCACCCCCGAGCTGATCGACTACCTGGACTTCACCACGTACATTCCGCCGATGGAGCTGGTCAAGAGGTCGCGCACCGTGGCGCGCACCCAGGAACCAGGGGAGAAGTTCTCCTACTCCAACACCAACTACTACCTTCTCGGACTGATCATCGAAGACCTCACCGATCACTCGGTGGCCGCGGAGTTCGAGCGGCGGATCTTCGACCCCCTGCACATGGATGACACCTACCTGCCGGTCACGTTCCCCGGTCGCATCAAGGGCCCGCACGGGCACAGCTACTACCCCGACGAGAACGGCAAGCTGCACGACGTCGACCGCTTCAACATGAGCTACGGCTACGCGGCCGGAGGGGTGATCTCCACCACCGACGACCTGAGCGCCTTCCACCTGGCGCTCGGCAAGGACCTGCTGACGAAGGAGGAGAAGGACGCACTGAACGCCGGCCGGCCGGCCCCGCCTCCCTCAGAAGAGCCCTCCGACAAGGGCGTCTGCGGGGGCGGATTCGGCGCCGTGGCGGGCAGCGCACCCAGTTTCAAGGCCATCACCTACGGTTCGCGTGACACGGGTGTGCAGTTCGTCGTGTCCGTAACGCTTGGTACGGCCCACAGCGATCCCGCCGTCGAGCCCATGATCAAGAAGGCGGCGGAAGCAGTTCTCTGCCCCGGGAAATAGCACGTCCGCGCCGCTGCCCGCGTCACCGAACACGGCGTCGCCGAACAGGGCCTCCACGCCGAACCCTGAACCCTCCAGGCCGCCGCCTACCGCTGAGCCGGCGGCAGGGCGGAGGATGACGTTTGCGTCCTGCTGGGCACGGAAAGGATGGACGATCGTGATTCGGGTGTTGCTGGCGGAGGACATGGAGCTCATCCGCGGGGCCATCGTCGCGCTGATGGGGTTGGAGAGCGATCTGACGGTGGTCGCCGAGGTGGCCTCGGGGGAGGCGGCGGTGGCGGCGGCCCTGGAGCACCGGCCGGATGTGGCGGTGCTCGACGTGCACATGCCCGGTGAGCTCGACGGGCTCGCCGCGGCCGGTGTGCTGGCCGAGCGGCTGCCCGAGTGCCGGGTGCTGATCCTCACGTCGCTGGGGCGGCCGGAGACGTTGCGGCAGGCGCTGGCGTCCCAGGCCAGCGGGTTCATGCTCAAGGACGCGCCCCCCGCGCAACTGGCGGAGGCGATCCGCAGGGTGGTCGCGGGGGAGCGCGTGCTCGACCCGGATCTCGCCGCACAGACGATCATGAGCAGGCCCAACCCCCTGAGCGAACGGGAGATCATGGTGCTGCGGATGGCGGCCGACGGCCTGGAGACCGCGCAGATCGCCTCGACGCTCTACCTATCGAAGGGCACGGTGCGCAACTACCTGGGGGCGATCGTCACCAAACTAAGTGCCCGTAACCGGCTCGACGCCGTCCGCATCGCGACCGAAGCCGGTTGGTTGTAGGACGAGAAGCTCATATCCTCCGTCAACACGGGAGGCGCGCAGGGTGCCGCCGTGGGCGCTCACGCGCTGGGTCAGGTTGCGCAGGCCCTGTCCGGGCGGAGCGGCGTCGGGGCCGGTGACGCCGTCGTTGGCGATCCGCAGGCGTGCGGTGGCGTCACGCGCGGTGAGCTCGATGCGACAGGTCCGGGCACGGCTGTGGCGCAGGACGTTCGTGACCGCCTCGCGCAGCACCGTGGCCAGCAGCGCGTCGACTTCGGGCGGCAGCTCGACCGCGGGATCGGCGTGGACGCCCGCTCCCGCGGTGGACAGCACCTCACGGGCGGAGGCCAGCTCGGTCGCCAGCGACAACGGCCGGCCGCTGTCGCGGGGAATGGCCGCAACGTCGGCGAGGGCACGTTCGGCGATGCGGGTGATGTCGGCGAGTTGCTCGGCGCTCCGCTCAGGCATCCGGACGGCCAGCTCTCCCTTCACCACGATGGCCGACAGACTGTAGCCGAGCAGGTCGTGCACGTCGCGCGCGATGCGGCGGCGCTCCCGCTCCACTGCGATCCCGGCCAGCGCCAGGCGGGCCTGGCGCACCTGGACGACCATGTCGGTGTGCAGGGCCAGGCCATGGAACATGACCGCGATGGCGAGCGCGTTGAACGTCCAGTAGAGGTTGTCCACCGGAGCGATGCCGCGTAGTGCCATCACGACGGAGGCAGCCGCCAGCACGGCGCCGACCACGGGGAAGGCCGCCCAGCGGGTCCACAGGATGAGAAGGGAGCCCGCGGCATAGCCGATCAGCTGCGGGTAGGGACGGTCAGGGAAGAACAGCGGTGCCAGGGCGAGGGCAAGTTGCAGCGGAAGCGTCCATCCCGCGTGCGCGGGCCGGACCCCGGGCGGCCGGGGCCATGAGTGGCGCAGTTGCAGGCCCGTGACCCCGGCCAGGATCAGCAGAGCGGGGGCCAGGACGCCGGGTGGCAGCGCCGCACGCCACAGGAACACCGCGGAGACGATCAAAAAGCCCAGGTGCACGGTCACCAGGATGGGCAGCGCGAGCCGGGGTGTGAGGTCGTCGAAGGGCGGCTGAGCCGGGGCCGGCGGAGTCTGCCGGGCGCGGGCGGCTGCCCGGCGGGCCAGGGCGACGATCTCGCTGGTGCGCCCCTGCGCCGCCAGGGCGGTGATGGCCGACAGGCTGGAGCCCAGGACGCTCTCGAACTCGCGTGAGGCCCGCTCACGCTCTTCGGCGACCGAGGCCTCGGCCAGTTCGTGGCGGGCGGCGTGCAGTTCGGCGCGCAGGTCGTTCAGCCGGGTGACGCCGAACACCACCAGCCCCTGCGTGAGCGCGTTCACCATGGCGTTCACGCAGGTGTAGGCGTCGGCCGTGTTGAGCAGGCCGGTGACGGCCACAACGGCTCCCGTCAGCACCCAGCGCGCAGGGCCGCGCGCGATCAGGAGCACGGAGGCGGTGAGCAGCCCGGGAGCGCCCTGCCCGGCCCACACGAACAGCAAGGCCTGCGCGACCAGGGTCCATGGACCGACCAGGCGGCGCGGGCGGGGCAGGCTGTGCACGACCTGAAGGATGACCATGACGATCGCGGGAACGCCGGGCAGCGGTGCCAGCGGGTCGAACGCCACACCCGCCAGGACCACCAGGATGATCACCACAGCGGAGAATCATACCTAAATGTACGGATCGTGCGTTTCGCCGGAAGCATCGGTGTCCCTGACACTGGTCCGGTATCACCCCAGGTCGGCAGGGTTGTGGTCATGAAAGTGCACCTGATCCGCATCTGGGCCACGGTACTGGCCGGCGCCGTGATCCTCACAGCAAGCCCGGCCACGGCATCCGCAAGGCCGGTCACGCCGGAGACCGACCTGCCGGGACTGGCCGAGATGGTCGACCGCATCGTATCGGGGCAACTGGCCGAGAGCCGCATTCCCGGCGCGGCCGTCGTCGTGGTCGCCGGTGGGCGTACGGTTCTCGCCAAGGGATACGGTGTCGCCGACGTGGCCACACGCCGGCCGGTCGACCCCCGGCGCACCGGCTTCTTCACCGGATCGCTCGCCAAGCTGTTCACCGCCACGGCCGCGCTGCAACTCGTGGACACCGGCAAGCTCGACCTGCGGGCGGACGTCAACAAATACCTGACCACGTTCAAGATCGAGGATTCCTACCCGGGGCGACCGGTCACCCTGGAACACCTCCTGACCTACACGGCCGGCTTCGACGACGATGTCGTCGGGCTCGCCGAGGCCGATCCGAAGGACGTCGGCTCCCTGGCGGGCAGCCTTGCCGACCGGCAACCGCGCCGGGTACGCCCGCCCGGCACGCGCGTCGCCTACGACAACTACGGTCTGGCGCTGGCCGGCCACCTCGTGGAGGCCGCCTCAGGGCAATCGTTCTCCAAGTACGTCGAGCAGCACGTGCTCAAGCCGCTCGGCATGAACGCCACCACCCTGGCCGTGCCGCACGCCGCGACACTCGACGCCCACCTCGCCGGCGCCTACCGCCCGAGCGAGGGCGGCTACGCCGCCGTCAAGGGCCAGTACGGCCCTTGGGCCCCTGCCGGAACCGGCCCCGTCTCCACCCCCGCCGACATGGGCCGCTTCATGCTCGCCCAGCTCAGCGGCGATCCCCGGTTGGGCAAGAACGTCGCCCGCCGCCTTCAGGAGCAGCACTACGCCCAGGACCCACGCATCCCGGGCATGGGGTACACCTTCGAGCAGCGCTCGCACAACGGTCACCGGATCGTCTACAAGGACGGCGAGGTGACCGGCCACCACAACGTCATGGGTCTGCTTCCGGAGCAGGACCTCGGGATCTACGTCGTCTACAACGGCGACGGCGTCGGCGGCCAGGCCGGCTGGAACGGCCAGAGCCTCGTCAAACGCATCATCGACCAGTATCTGCCCGCGAAATCGGCCAGCGCGAAAGCCGTCTCCGGCGGGGACGTGACCCGCTACGCCGGCACCTACCGCTCCACTCGCACCAGCCGGACCAGCCTCATGAAGGTCAGCTCGCTGTTCGCCACGATGGGCGTCCAGGCCAACGCCGACGGCACTCTCACCACCACCGGTCTGTCGCCGGACCCGGAGAAGACGACCCAGCACTGGACACCGATCGGGCAGGGTCTCTTCCAAGAGCGCGATGGCCAGGCGAAGATCGCCTTCGACGACGAGGGCACGCTGTCGACCTCGATGAACCCGTCCGAGGCGCTGGAGAAGCTGGCCTGGGCCGACGAGCCGATGCCGCACACGATCCTGCTGGGCCTGAGTGCCCTGGTGTTCGTGCTCGCCTTCCTCGCCCTGCCGGTGAGCACCTTGGTCCGGGTCCTGCGCAGGCGTTCCCGTGCCGGCGCCCGGTCTCAGCCGGCCGGTGCCCGTGCCGCCCGACTGCTGGCCTGGATCACCGCCGCGCTGGTGACCGTCTTCGTCGGCGGGATCGCCATGACCATGTCCGATCCGAACGTGGTCATCGAGTTGACCGTTCTCTACGCGCCCCGGCTGGCCGCGCTGCCGATCGTCGCCACGGCCGGGCTCGTGCTCAGCGTCCTGGTCGCCGGCTACGCGGTGGCGGCCTGGGTGAAGGGCTGGTGGGGCCGGCCGGGCCGGCTGGGCTACACGGCGCTCGCACTGGCCGGTGTGGTGTTCTTCAAGATCGCCATGACGTACAACCTGCTCGCCCTGCCGTTCCCGACGAACTGACGACCGAGGTTCTCATGGCCGCGTTCCGCACGACGCGCTTCTCATGCCGGGCCGGACACCCGGTGCGCACCAGGCACTCCTTACGGTGGTTCCGCGCTCAGCCGACGGTGACGTCGAGAAAGATGGGCTTCTTGCCGGCGAGCAGCGGGGTGCCGTCGTCGTCGGTCATCTTCCAGAAGATCTTGCAGCGGCCGGGGGAGTCGGCGGCGCGCACACGTACCTTGATGTCGACCGTCTCGCCGGGCAGCACCGGTCCGATCCCGACCCGTTCCGGCGCCTTGCACGGAGTGTCGTTCATGCGGGTCAGGTAGCGATCCTGCCACGGGACGGTGCCCGCGTTGCGGATGCGCCAGACCTTGTCGAAGGCGGCGCCCTGCTTCACCACGCTGCCGTCGGGGTAGGTCACGTCACCTTCGAAGACGGAGTCGTCGCGCGGCGAGACGCTCTGCGCCGGGGTGGGCCGGCTCGTCGGGGGTCCGTTCCCGTCGCCCTCTCCGAGCAGCGGCAGCACCCAGCCGAGCAGGATGGCGGCGACCCCGACCACGCCGGTCGCCGCGGTGAGCACGGTCGCCTTCCCCACCGGCGGCCTACGGCGAGCGCCCTGCCGCGCTCCGGAGGACGTTTCGGGACCGCCGGACGGTGCCGGGCCGACGGATGCCGCGGAACCACCGGGCCGTGAGGATCCGTCCGGTTGAGACGCCTCGCCGGGCTGGGGCGATCCCGGTTGGGAAGCCCCGCCGGGTTGGGAGGAGCCGGGTTGGGAGGAGCCGGGTTGGGACGAGTCGGCGAGCTGGGGCGAACCGGTCTGCGACGAGCCGTCGGGCTGTGGGGAGGGAGCG
>NZ_JAAAHR010000178.1:0-19153 GCF_009908215.1 Nonomuraea sp. K271
CCCCCGCCCGGCCCCTCCGCCGGGCCCGTCGCCGTTCCAGGCCCTTTCGCCGGGCCCCGCGCCGATCCCGGCTTCTTCGCCCGGCCCGGCGCCTATCCCGGGCGTTCCGCCTCGCCCGGCGCCGAGCCGGAGCCGTTCTCCACGCCCGAGGTCGCGAATTGGCCGTCCTTCGCCACCGACCCCTCGGTCGCTCCGAGCCCGGGACCGCACGACCTCGGGCCGCCACCGCCATGGCCGGGCACACACGGCATGTACGCCCCCGCCCCACCTTCCAGGTCACCGGGATACGACCCGCTCCAGACCGGCCCGGCCGCCGGGCCGGGCGGCGACGACTACCTGCCGATCTTCGCCGCCGTGGAGTCGGCCTGGTTCGACCGCGACCGTAGCGATGTGTGGAGTTCGCCCCAGGCGGACGCCGGCTGGAGCGCCGCGCAGGCCGCCGCCAGCCCGGTCGACGACGGCGCCACCCCTTCCGGCCTGCCCAAACGAGTGCCGAGGGCCAACCTGGTGCCCGGCGCCGCCGACAGCGCCTCCACACCGAAGGGCGTGGCCCCCATTGCGCGGATCTCGCCCGAGCGGGTCCGCAACCGCCTGGAGGGTTTCCAGCAGGGCGTGCGCGCGGCGCGCGACGACATCGGCACGGGCAGCGCGCCGCCTCACCGCCGGCGCGGAACGCCTCCGAGGCAGGCCCCATGACCGGCAGGCCGCCCGTGAGCTGCTCCGATCCCGCCCGCCGCGCCCGTACGGCGCCGCGGCTCGACTCCACCGTTTGGTCCACCGTGCAGGAAAGGTGCTCAATGGTTACGAAAAGCGCTGAATCAGGCGGTGAGCCACCCCTGGACAATGCCGGTACACGCATGATCAGAATAGGCGTCACCCTGCTTTCACGGTGCGGAGCGTCCATGTTCACACGCAGATTGACGGCGTCTTTTGCTCTCGTCCTGTTGTTCGCGAGCGGCACCATTACCGGCCCGGCGGCCGCTGCCGAGGCCGGGAAGCCGACCCACCCCGGTCCGGTTTTCAGAACGGTCACCGGGAAAAGTGCCCTGCTCTCGCTCCAGACTTTCGGCCGCCCCGACGGCAAGGACATGGTTTTCCGGATTTCGGGCTCGGTTTTCGCGAACGTCACCGGCAACGCCCTCGACTCCGCCATGAGGCATGGCCAGAAGGTGTTCAACATCGAGGGATACAACATCCGGCGGCTCTACCGGGTGCCCGGGACCAACCAGCTTCACCAGCTCTCCCGCGAGATCGTCTTCTACACCGACCCCGCCGACCCGACGCGGATCGTACGCGAGTGGAAGAACCCCGTCGACGGCAGGACGTACCCGGTGGTCCCCATCAACAACGACGCGGTGAACTTCGGCCCGTTCCCGATCACCCCCTCCTACCAGGGGCCCCCGCTGGTGCGGCTGCACGACGAGACGGTGTGGACCAGCGACATCCCCGTACGTGCCGATCTGGGCGCCACGCTCGGCGAGCGGTTCGGCCTGCTGGGCGGCGTCTACACGGCGCAGGAGATGTTCGACTTCTCGGTGGACCAACGCGAGGTCGCCGCCCGCGCCGTCCCCGGTGTCGTCCCGCGCGGCGCGATGAAGACCAAGGTCAGCTGGGCGCGGACGAGCCCGTGGGCGCCGTTCATGTGCCTGGCGGAGACCGAGGTGCGCGGTGGCCTGACCTACCACGCCCGCGGCTGGACGCTCGACTCCTACGAGGACGTCGAGCCGTGGTTGCGCGCGGCGGTCGAGGCGGACCATCCGAGGTTCACCAGCGCGCCCGCCGAGCCGGGACCGAGCCAGAACTCCTGGACGTCGTTCCACGCCAAGCAACTCGGCAAGGGCGCCACCACCTGGGCGGGATGGTGCGCCGCCAACGGTCGATCATGAGCACCGTACGCAACCCGCTCACGGGCTGGGCCGAACGCGAGCTGGTGCCCGCGACGCCCGCCGAGCTGGCAAGCCTGGCGACCGAGCTGCGCGTGCGCGCCGACGAGTGGCGGCGGGCGGACCGCAAGAAGGCCCTGTCGGCGTTCGCCGCCGCGCTGGCGGCCGACGACGACCTGCTGGCCGCGCTGGTGGCCGACACCGGCCGGGTGGGGGAGTCGTCGCTGGAACGGCGGCTCGCCGCCGGCCTGGTAGGGCGCTGGGCCCGCGAGGCGCCCGCCCTGCTGAGGCCGCCCGCGCCGTCCGCCGCGTCGGTGCCGGGGATCGTGGTGGACGGCGACCTGGTGCCGTACGACCTCGTGGGGGTGATCAGCCCGTGGAACTTCCCGCTGCTCATGGCCCTCATCGACGCCGCGCCCGCGCTGGCGGCCGGCTGCTCCGTGCTGGTCAAACCGAGCGAGGTGGCCCCGCGCTTCATCGAGCCGCTGATGCGGCTGGTGCCTCCTGAGCTGCCGCTGCGGGTGGTCGAGGGCGACGGCGAGAGCGGGGCCGCGCTGGTGGGAATGGTGGACGCCGTGGTGTTCACCGGCAGCGTCGACACGGGACGGCGGGTGGCCGAGGCGGCGGCCCGCGCCTTCGTGCCGGCGTTCCTGGAGCTGGGCGGCAAGGACCCGGCGATCGTGCTGGCCGGCGCCGACCTCGACCGGGCCACGTCGGCGATCCTGTGGGGCGGCACCGCCAACGCCGGGCAGTCCTGCCAGTCGATCGAGCGGGTGTACGTCGAGCGCGGCGCGCACGACGCCTTCCTCGACCTGCTCGCGAGCAAGGCCGCCAGGGTGGGGCTGACGTGCGAGGGAGGCCCGATCGGCCCCATCATCCGGCCGGGGCACTGGCGGGTGATCGCCGCCCAGCTGGCCGACGCGACGGCCAAGGGCGCGATCGTGCACACGGGGGGTGAGATCGAGCGACACGGCGGCGGCCGCTGGTGCCGGCCCACCGTGTTGTCCCGGGTCACGCACGAGATGCGGGTCATGACGGAGGAGACGTTCGGCCCTGTGCTGCCGGTCATGGCCGTGGCCGGCGCCGAGGAGGCGGTGACCCTGGCCAACGACTCCGTCTACGGGTTGTCGGCCGCCGTCTTCGCCGCCTCGGAACAGGACGCCATGGAGGTGGCCGCGCGGCTGCGCGTGGGAGCGGTCAGCGTCAACGACGCGTCCCTGACCGCGCTCGTGCACGAAGGCGAGAAGGACTCCTTCGGCCTGTCTGGCCTGGGCCGCTCGCGCATGGGCGCCGCCTCGATCCGCCGGTTCCTGCGCCGCAGGACGTTCCTGATCAACCGTTCGCGGGCCGCCGACCCGTGGTGGCACCCGCTGGACAAGGAGTAGAACGTGGGACTTCGCGAGGACATGCCGCTGCTGGCACGGCACGAGGGCAAGTGGGAAGGCGAGTACGTGCACGTCGAACCCGGGGGCGCCGTGCTCGACCGGCACCGCGCCGAGATGACCTGCGCCATCGCCGGCGACGACGTCTACCACCAGACCAACCGCTACACCTGGGACGACGGCCGGGTCGAGGTGCACGAGTTCCCCGGCCGCCACCTCGGCGGCGGGCGCTGCGGATTCGACACCGACCGGCTCAAGGGCGAGTTCTGGGAGCTGGACGAGTCCACCATCTACCTGCGCTGGCAGTACAAGGCCGAAGGGGAGGACATGCGGCTGTTCGAGCTGATCGTGCTGAGCGAGACGGGCGACACCCGCAGCAGGGTCTGGCAGTGGATCCGCGACGGCGTCTGCGTGCGGCGTACGCTCATCAACGAGCGGCGGGTCGGCTGAATGACCGCTTTCACCGCGCTCGCCCTGCAGGTGGAGACCCGCGCCGTCAACGCGGCCGCCGATCCGCGGGCCGAGATCGCCGCCGCCGTCGAGCGGATCGCCGAACGGGTCCGCGGCTCGGCGGCCTGGCTCGGGCCGGGCCTGCGCCTGGTGGTGCTGCCGGAATACGTGCTGACCGGGTTCCCCATGCGGGAGAGCTTCGCCGAATGGCGTGACCGGGCCGCGCTGGACCCTGACGGCCCCGAATACCGCGCGCTCGGGGAGATCGCCGCGCGGCACGGGCTGTTCCTGTGCGTCAACGCGTACGAGCGGGACGAGCACTTCCCCGAGCTGTACTTCCAGGCGTCGGTGATCCTCTCCCCGCAGGGGGAGGCGGTGCTGCGCTACCGGCGGCTGCACTCGATGTTCACGCCGACCCCGTACGACGTGTGGGAGCGCTACCTCGACGTCCACGGCATGGACGGCGTGCTGCCGGTGGCCCGTACCGAGATCGGCAACCTGGCGGTCCTCGCCTCCGAGGAGGTCCTCATGCCCGAGCTGGCCCGCGCGCTGGCCCTGCGCGGAGCCGAGGTCTTCTGCCATCCCACGTCCGAGGCGTCCTCGCCGGAGCCGACGCCCAAGGCGATCGCCCGCCGTGCCAGGGCGGTGGAGAACCACGCCTTCGTGGTCTCGGCCAACAGCGGAGGCCTGTCCGGCATCGCGATCCCCGGCGACTCCACCAACGGCGGCTCCGAGGTGCTCGACCACGAGGGCCGGTTGCTGGCGCGGGCGGGCGCGGGCGAGTCGCTGGTGGCCGCCGCCGAGCTGGACCTCGCGGCGCTGCGCCGGCGCCGGCGGCGGCCCGGGATGGGCAACCTGCTCAGCCGTGTGAAGACCGGCCTGTGGGCCGAGGAGTACGCCCGCCACGACGTCGAGCGCCCCGGCGGCCTGGCGTCCGGCCCGCGCGAGCGGGCCTGGTTCACGGCCCGCCAGAAGGAGACGATCGAACGGCTGCTCGGCGGCGAGGGTTAGGCGAGGGTCAGACGCCGGTCCTGGCGCCCCGGTGCCAGGAGAGCACCAGCCGCTCGACGCCCAGGAACGCGGCGTTGAGCGCGATGCCGAGCAGCCCGAGGAGCACGATGCCCGCCCACATGGCAGGGATGTCGAACTGGCTCTGAGCCTCCAGCATGCGGTGCCCGATGCCCTCGCTGCTGCCGACCAGCTCCGAGATCACCATCATGATGAGCGCCAGCGACACGCTCAGCCGCAGCCCGGCGAAGATCTTCGGGGAGGCGGCGGGCAGGATGACGCGGGTGAGCCGCTGCCAGGGGCCCAGCCGGTAGACGACGCCGGTCTCGATGTACTGGCGGTCGACGTGGCGGGCGCCGTCCATGGAGTTGATCAGCACCGGCCAGATGACGCCGTACACGATGGAGGCCAGCTCCATCGGAGTGCCGATCTTGAACAGCACCAGGAAGACCGGCACCAGCGTGGACGGCGGCACCGAGCGGCCGAAGTGCACCAGCGGCTCGACCAGGGCCGACAGCCGCCGCGAGCGGCCGAGCGCCACGCCGGCCAGCACGCCCGCCGCGCATGCCATCGCCCACCCGGCGAACAACCTGGCCAGGCTCGGCAGCAGGTCGGCGACGGCCTCGTCGGTGAGAAACACCCGTGACGGCGGACCGGAGAACCACATCTCGTGCAGCCGGGTGACGACCCGCGACGGCGGCGGGAAGTACGCGGCCTGCGCCGAGCGCGTGGCCAGCTCCCAGGCGAGCACGGCCACGGGCAGCAGCCAGTACCACACCAGCCGCCGGGCTGCGGTCATGCCGGCTCTCCCGTACGCGCACCGTGCCAGCGGAACAGGCGGCGCTCGGCCGTCGCGAACAGCAGGTTGGCGGCCAGCCCGATGACACCGGCCCACAGCGGGGCGGCCAGCATGCGGTCGGTACGGTTGGCGCTGCCCGCCAGCGACTGGAACGCCCCGATCCCGCCCCCGCCCGGCGCCAGCAGCTCCACGCTCACCGCCACGATCAGGGTGACGGACACGGCGATGCGCACGCCGGTCGCGATGAACGGGGCCGCACTCGGCAGGCTCACCCGCAGCGCGACGGCCAGCGGCCCGAAGCCGAAGCTCCGCAGGGTGTCCTTGGCCAGCGGGTCGACGTCGCTCAGGCCGTACAGTGTGTTGATCAGCAGCGGCCACGAGCAGGTGTAGACGATCAGCGCGACCTTGGCGTCGTGGCTCACCGGGAACAGGAACATGGCCAGCGGGATCAGCGCCACCGACGGGATCGGCCGCAGGAACTCCACCAGGGGCCGCACCGACCGCTCCACGAACGACACCGTCCCGAGCAGCAGCCCGGCGGGCACGGCGACCGCGACCGCGATCGCCAGCCCGCTCACGCACGCCTCCAGCGTGGCCAGCACGTCGGCCCTGAACTGAGTCTCCAGCGGCAGCTCCGCCGCCGTGATCAGCACCCGCGACGCGTACGGCAGCACGTCGGGGACGATACCGAGACGGCCGGCCACCTCGGCGACGGCGAGGAACCCCGCCACGCCTGCCGCCCCGAGCGCCGCCCGCGCGATCCGCCGATCGATCATCCGCCCAGCGACGCGAACAGCTGCGCCGCGTCCACCTTGGACTTGAGGTAGCCGTAGCCGTGCAGCAGGTCGGCAAGCTTCTGCACGTTGGCCCTGTCGGCCTCCATCGAGAACGTGCCGAGCGTCATCGCCGCCGCCGCGTCGGCGGGGATCTGCGTGTACGTCGGCACGATCTCGTCGATGGCCTTGCGATCCTCGCCCGCGATCTGCTGGGCCTTGGCCAGGGCACGGTGGAAGGCGGCGGCCGTCCTGGGGTTCTTGGTCAGCCAGTCCTGGGTGACGCCCCATCCGTCGATCGGCACGCCCGCGGTGACGCCGTCGGTGGTGTCGATGATCTGGGTGGCGCCGTCCTTCTTCGCCGCGGTCAGGAACGGCTCGACCAGCCAGGCGGCGTCGACCTTGCCCGAGGACAGCGCGCTGATCTGGTCGGCGAACTGCACGGGGACGTATTTGACGTCGTCCGGCTTGAGCCCGGCCTCCTGAAGGTGGGCGTTGGTCAGCGTCTGCCCGAGCGCCTTCAGCACGTTGACGGCGATCGTCTTGCCCTTGAGGTCGGCGGCGGCTTTGATCGGCGAGCCCTTGGCCACGACGACGCCGGCGACGTCGGGCGCGGCCTCCTGGCTGTGCTGGAAGAGTTTGAGCGTGGCCGCGCCCGAGTCGTTGATCGCCATCAGTGACACGTAGCTCGTCAGGAAGGCGTCCATGCTGCCGTTGAGGATCTTCGGCATGACCGCCTGCGGAGCCTGGATGATCTCCGTCTTGACGGTCAGCCCCTCCTCCTTGAAGAAACCACGTTTCTCCGCGATGAACAGCGGCGCCGACGACGGCACGGGCACCACGCCGACCAGCAGCTGCGTCTTCTCCAGCCCGCCCGTGGTCGATCCAGGGGCCGCGGTGCCGCCGTCGCTCTCGCCTCCCCCTCCGCACGCGCTCAGCGAGAGGGCGAACGCCATGCTCATGGCTAGTATCCTGGCCAGCTTCATCGCTTCTGCCTTTCTGGGGGACAAGAGGGGGGTGCCCAGAGGGTCGTCAGGACGTCGAGCCTACGGTAACCCGATCCACCCGGGCCCACCCTTTGTCGATCACGCACCGGCATGGCAAGCTCGGGTCCGGCACATCTGATCATCGGACCCACCGCACGGCGCCCCCCCGGGCCGCGTGCCTGCTGATTGCGAGGAAGCTGATGAATGCCAAGGACTACATGGCCGGCGTTTTCGACCGCGCGTCCGGCAGCTACGAGCGCGTCGGCGTGCCGTTCTTCGCGCCCGTCGCCGCCGAGCTCGTACGCCGCGCCGCCCCCGGCCCCGGCGACCACGTGCTGGACGCCGGCTGCGGCACCGGCGCCTCGCTCCTGCCCGCCGCCCACGCCGTCGGCCCCACCGGCCGGGTCGTCGGGCTCGACCTCGCGCCCGGAATGGTGGCCGCCGCGACCGCCGAGGTGGAGCGCCACGGCCTCACCCAGACGGCCGTCGTGCTCGGCGACGCGGAGCACGCGGAGGAACTGCTGCCGGGCGAGCGGTTCGACATCGTGCTGGCCGGGATGATGCTCTACTTCCTTCCCGACCCGCCCGCCGCCGTGCGGTCCATGGCCGGGCTGCTGCGGCCGGGCGGGCGGCTGGCGGCCAGCCTGCTGGTCCGGTCGAGCGCCGCGGAGGCCGAGCTGTTCGCGCTGGTGGAGAGGGCGCTGGCCCCCTACACCTCGGGCGCGGGCAGCGCGCCGTTCCACCACACCCTGGGCGGGCAGGGGGAGCTGACCGCGCTGTTCGAGCAGGGCGGGCTGACCGACGTCGAATGCGCGGACGTGGTGTTCGAGGTGGCCGTCGGGGCCGGGCAGGTGTGGGACTGGCTCTGGTCGGCCGCCCGCAGGGCCTCGCTGGAGAGCATCCCCGAGGCCCTGCGCCCCGAAGCCAGGGCCGCGCTGGAGGCGGCGTTGCCGCAGGAAGGTTTCCTGCTGGCCCGCACCGTGCGCTACGCCACCGGCACGCGCGCGTGAGGCGGAGGCCTCAGGCGGGCCGGGGAACGTAGCGTCCCACCGGACGGCCCACGACCTTGCCGGCGTCCAGCACGTGGTTGCCGCGCACGAACGTGTCCGTCACCTTGGCGGTCAGCTCGAAGCCCTCGAACGGCGTGTACTCCTGCGTCGACTCCGAGTCCTGGGCGCGCACGGTCCACGTGCTCTCGGGGTCGACCAGGCAGATGTCGGCGTCGAAACCGGGGGCGATCGTGCCCTTGGTGCGCAGACCGTACCTCTTGGCGGGGTTCCAGGAGGTCAGCGCGGCGATCCGGCCGTACGGCAGACCTCTGCGGCGGCCCTCGGTGATCAGGCCGGGCAGCAGGTATTCCGCCCCGCCGAACCCGGCCTTGGCCACGAACACGTCGTCGCGCGGGTCGCCGAACTTGAGCTCGTCGCGGCAGCAGGCGTGGTCGCTGACCACCCAGTCCACGGTGCCGTCGAGCACGTACTCCCACAGCGCCTCGACGTCCTCCCGCGGCCTGATCGGCGGGTTGACCTTGGCGCCGAGGCCGCTGGCCGTGTCGACGTCGGCCAGCAGGTGACCGATCGTGACCTCGCGGCGGAAGTCGATGTGCGGGAACGTCGCCGCCATGCGGACGGCCGCGTCCAGCGCCTTGCGGGACGACAGGTGCAACAGGTTGACGTTGGCCAGCCCTGTCTCGTGGGCGAGGTAGGAGGCGACGAAGACGGCCAGCCCCTCGGAGTGCTGGGGGCGCGAGGCGCTGTAGGCGGCCAGCCCGCGGAGGTCTCCCGCCTCCTCCACCAGCTTCGTGTACGCCGTCATGATCTCGGCCGTCTCGCAGTGCAGCGACAACGAGATCTCGCCGGCCAGCTCCGGCAGGCGCTCCCTGGCCGCCTGCACGCCGCGCATGACGAACTCGAAGTGCGCGTAGTCGTAACGCTCGCCCTCCGGCAGCATGAGGAAGGCCCGCTGGTCGTCGGAGCGCCCGTGCAGCCCGTGCCCGCCGTAGAACATGAAGATCTTGAACGACGGCACCCCGAACCGCTCGACCAGGTCGGGCAGTTCGTCGATGTGCCCGCGCGACATGGGCGCCAGGTGGAAGCCGTAGTCGACGTAGGCCCGGCCCTCGGCCTGCCGGAGCACCTCGGGGAAGAACTCGGCGTAGGGTCCGCCCTTGTTCAGATAGTACTGGCCGGTCCGCATGTACGTCAGCGCGGTGGTCACGCCGCCCTGCGCGCTCGCCCGGCTCTCCGACCCGGTGTCCTCGGACAGCGGGTTGTAGATGCCCCAGTGCTGGTGGGCGTCCACGACGCCGGGGAAGGCCAGCTTGCCGCCGCCGTCGATCACCTCGCCGGCGCCGCTCAGCCCCGGCTCCACGCGTACGACGCGGCCGTCCTCGACGGCGATGTCCGCCGCGACGGGCTCGTCGTGCTCGTGGGTGACGACCTTCACGTTCTTCAGCAACAGCTCGGTCACGGGGGAGTTTCTCTCCTAAAGCGATTGAGCGATCAAGCGATGCGGTGGGCGTCGCGGTGCCACGCCAGCACGCGCCGCTCTACCATGAGGAACAGGGAGTTCAGTACGAAGCCCAGCACGCCGAGCACCAGGACGCCCGCCCAGATGGCCGGCATGTCGGCGCTGTTGTTGGCGAGGTTGAGCAGGTAGCCGATCCCCTCCGTGCTGCCCTTCAGCTCGCTGATGACCATGAGGATCAGCGCCAGCGAGACGCTCAGGCGCAGCCCCGCGAAGATCTTCGGGGCCGCGGAGGGCAGGATGATGCGGAAAATCCGTAGCGTAGCCGGCACGCCGAACACGGTGGCGGTCTCGACCTTCAGCCGGTCGACGCTGCGGGCGCCGTCGATCGAGTTGAGCAGGATCGGCCAGATGATGCCGAAGACGATGGTCGCCACCTGCACCTGGGTGCCCATCGTGAACAGCACGAGGAAGAGCGGGAGCATGACCGGCGGAGGCACCGCGCGGGCGAACTCGACCAGCGGCTGCACGAAGTCGGCCAGCCAGGCGGCCCTGCCCAGCGCGACGCCGAGCGTCACGCCCACGACCACCGCGACGGCCCACGCCCCCGTCACCCTGACGAGGCTGGGCACGAAGTTCTCGACGGCCTCCTCGGTGAGGATGTAGGGCCCGGACAGCCACATGTCGTACATGCGGATCACGATCAGTGACGGCTCCGGCAGGTACGCGATGTCGAGGCTGCGGGCCAGCAACTCCCAGCCGCCGAGGACGACGGGGACCAGCCACAGCCGCTTGAGCAAGGTGAGCATCATGTCGTTCGCCACCTGAACAGACGTCGCTCGGCCCGTACGAGCACGATGTTGACGACGAGCCCGAGGAAACCCGCCCACAGCAGGGCGGCCAGGACGTCGATCATGGCGTCGGCGCCGATGCCCGTGCTCGCCTGGATGAGGAAGCTGCCGATGCCGGTCGAACCGCCCACGATGTACTCCACGCTGATCGCCAGGATGAGCGTGATGGACGCGGCGAGCCGCACCCCTGTCGCGATGAAGGGGGCCGCGCTCGGCAGGGACACCCGCCACAACACGGCTCCGGCGCCGAACCCGAAGGTGCGCAGCGTCTCCTTGCTCACCGGGTCGACGTCGCGCATGGCGTACATGGTGTTGATCAGGATGGGCCAGGACGCGGCGAAGACGATGAGCGCGACCTTGGCGTTGAGCTCCGAAGGGAAGAAGAACAGCGCCAGCGGGATCAGCGCCACCGAGGGGATGGGCCGCAGGAACTCGACGAACACCCGGGTCATCTCCTCGATCACCGGGATCGTTCCCAGCACCAGGCCGATCGGGACCGCGACCAGGACGGCGAGCGGCAGCCCGATGACCGCGGCGGTGAGTGTGCCCAGCACGTGGTCGAGGAACTCCGGGTCGACGGCGAGGGCGACGGTCCTGGCCAGCGTGTCCACGGCCGGCGGCAGCCACTTGACGGCGCCCGACATGCCGAGGACCTGCCACAGCAGCAGAAAGCCCGCCACACCTGCGGCGTGGCGGGCGAATTTGACCAGCCGGGCACGGGCGAGCGGGGCCCGCTCGCGCCGCGCCGGTGTGACGGTAGCCGTCATCCCTGGGTGGGAGCCGTGTAGATCAGGGACTTGACGTCCATCTCCTTCTTCAACATGCCCGAGTCGAGCATCAGGTCCGCCACCCGCTGGATGCGCTCCGCGCTCAGCGAGGTCGGGTAGGCGCCCAGGTTGATCGTGGCGGCGGTCTCTGCCGGGATCTTGGTGAAGGTCGGCAGGACCTTCGTCACCGCGCTACGGTCGGTGGCCGCGATCTGCTGCGCCTTGGCCATGGCCCGCTGGAACGCCGCCAGCGTCTTGGGGTTGTCGGCGACCCACTTCTCCGTGGCGGCCCATCCGGTGATCGGCAGGCTCTCGGTCGGGCCCGACATCGTGTCCACCAGCATGGTGGCGCCGAGCTCCTTCTTCGCCTCGCTGACGTACGGGTCGGTCATCCAGACGGCGTCCACGTCGCCCTTGTCGAGCGAGGAGAGCCAGTTGGTCGTCGGGACCTCGACGTACTTGATGTCCTTCTCGGGGTCGAGGCCGGCGACCTTGAAGTGCGGGTTCATGGTGAGGGTGCCCAGACCCGCGAGGGCGTTGACCCCGACCTTCTTGCCCTTGAGGTCGGCGACCTTCTCGATGGGGGAGTCCTTCTTCACCATGATGCCGAAGGCGCCCTGCGCGCCTTGGTAGGAGTCGGCGATGTACTTGAACTTCTCGGTGCCCTGTTCCTGGATCGTCAGGATGGTGGCGTAGCTACCGAGAACGACGTCCATGGCGCCGTTCGAAAGCTTGCCCAAGACCTGCTGCGGAGCCTGGATGGGCTCCTGCTTGACGGTGAGGCCCTCTTCCTTGAAGAAGCCTCGTTCCATGGCGATGAACAGCGGCGCCGAGTCCGCGCCGGGATATTGGCCGATCAGCAGGTCGGTCTTCATACCGGCGTCGGCGCCTGAGCCCTCGGCCGTGTCGTCAGAACCGGAGCACCCAGTGACGACGAGGGTGGCCACAAGCCCAACCAGGGCAGTACGCCCTAATGCACCGAACCGCATTGCGGGTCTCCTTTGAACCGGGGGGTGAGTGCGAACGGGGGTGTTCAACGACGGTGGCACCTTAGCGCAGGCTGCGGTTACCGGGTCACCTGGAACACCGGAAATTAACAAGATATATCCACATATATGGGCATTTGTGTTGATTTGTCCGATTGCCAGAAAACCTGGAGTCCTTGACATGGGACACGTGGGGCAGGTGTGGTGAATTGCGTAAAATGCTGAGCCGTGTGTCGCTTGTGATCTTTGCGGTATTGGCCGATCTCAGGTAGATGTGCTCCAATTAGCTCTCGCCCCAAGGGTGCGTCAGCGTCACACTGCAAACATGCGTAAAAGACGTGAACTACGTGCACCAGGCCATCCGAGGAGAGGTTGCGGAGGCAAGTGAAGACTGTGGTCCCCCCTACGGGCGGCGAACAGGGCTTAACAGAACAAGCCCCCCGACAAGGCCCCCGTGGGCCAGAAATGTCCGAGCCGGACGGTGCGGACGCGGTCGTCAACCGCCGGGCGGGTTCCCGCTTCTCCCTGCGCAACTGGCGAGTGCGCTCGAAACTGCTGGTCCTGGTCGTCATCCCCACCCTCGCCGCGCTCGTGTTCGGCGGTCTGCGCGTCACCACCTCGATCGCCACCGCCGGTGAGTACGCCCAGGTCAACGAAGTGGCCGTGCTCGCCAGCCGGCTGACCGCCCTCGCCCACGAGGTCGAGCGGGAACGTGACCTCACGGCCCGCTACGTCGCCGGCGGCCGCCGAGGCGTGGAAAAGGTGCCCGAGGACGTCGCGGCCCAGTACGAGAACGTCGACAAACTCGTCACCGAGGTCAAGCCGGGCGTCGAGGCCCTCGTGAACACGGACAACTCCGCGGCTCCCGACGCCCTGCGCATCAGCAACCGCTTCAACGAGCTCGCCACCTCGCGTGAGACCGCGATCTCCTCACAGCTCGACGTGAACTCCGTCATCGAGCTGTACGACCGCACCATTTCCGACTTCCTCTCTCTCAACGACAAGATCGACCAGGGCGCGGTGGACAAGGAGCTGTCGGCCAGCGTGTCCGGCTTCGCCGCCCTCGCCAGAGCCAAGCAGTACGTCTCCACCCAGCGCGCGCTGCTCGTCGCCGCCCTGGCCCGCGGCGAGTTCGGCAAGACCGAGCTCGACGCCTTCATCGCCGCCCGCGCCCAGCGGAACAGCGAGCTCGCCACCTTCAAGTCGCAGGTCTCCCTCCAGCTCCGCCAGGCCTACGACGACACCGTCAGCGGCCGGGCCGTCGACCGCGCCGAGGTCCTGCTGGCCCGGGCCCTGCTTCTCCAGGACGACGGCCTGCCCCTGCGCGACCGCAGGCTCGGCCTGGCCCGCGACGGCAAGGCCTGGTTCGACGCCATCAGCGAGACCATCGACGGGATGCGCTCCGTCGAGCAGCAGACCGCCGACTCCATCGTGCTGCGCAGCCGCACCCTGGAAGGCGCGGAGCAGCAGAACGCCGTGATCGTCGGCGGCGCCATCGCCGCCCTGCTCCTCCTCGTCCTGCTGGTCACCGTCTTCATGGCCCGCTCGCTGAGCGGCCCCCTGCGCAGGCTCCGCAGGGAAGCGCTGTTCATCGCCGGCCGCCGCCTGCCGGAGACCGTCCAGAAACTCCGCGAGAGCGGTGAAGGCTCGATCGGAGCCGTGAGCCCGATCGGTGTCGCCTCCAACGACGAGATCGGTGAAGTCGCGCGGGCGTTCGACGAGGTGCATCGTGAGGCGGTGCGGCTGGCGGGTGAGGAGGCGCGGCTGCGCAGCAATGTGAACGCGATGTTCGTGAACCTGTCGCGGCGTAGTCAGACGCTGGTGGAGCGGCAGATCACGTTGATCGACGGTCTGGAGCAGGGTGAGCAGGACGAGCAGCGGCTCGGGAACCTGTTCAAGCTGGACCACCTGGCCACGCGTATGCGGCGTAACAGTGAGAACCTGCTGGTGCTGGCGGGTCAGGACCCGCCGCGCCGCTGGAGCAAACCCGTCAAGCTGGTCGACGTGGCGCGCGCGTCGTTGTCCGAGGTGGAGAACTACGAGCGGGTCGTGCTGCAGGTTCCCGATGGTGTGTCGGTGGCCGGTCAGGCGGTCAACGACGTCATTCACCTGATCGCGGAGCTGGTGGAGAACGCGCTGTCGTTCTCGCCGCGTGAGACGCGGGTGACGGTGTCGGGCAGCAGGATCGACGGCGGCGGCGTGATGTTGTCGATCACCGACTCCGGCATCGGCATGACCGCCGACGAGCTCGCCCAGGCCAACGAACGCCTCATGGACGCTCCCACCGTGGACGTGTCGGTGTCGCGGCGCATGGGCCTGTTCGTGGTCGCCCGCCTGGCGCACCGCCACGGCATCCGGGTGCAACTGCGTCCCCACGGCTCGGGCGGGCTGACCGCCATGGTCCTCATGCCGGAGTCGCTCCTCGGCACCCAGGCCCCCTCCTACGGTCCGGCGTCCGCGAACAACGGCATGGGACAGCAGGAAAGGTCGTACGACGAGGGCTTCGGCGCCCGTCAGCCGGCGGCGCAGCCGCCCGTTCCTCAGTGGGGATCGGGCGGAGGCTACCAGCCGGGCCCCGGGCACCCGTCGTTCCCCTCCGAGCCTTCCTTCCCGTCGCAGCCCTCGTTCTCCTCACAGCCCTCCTCCTTCTCCCCCCGGGGGAGCATGGACTCCGGCTGGTCGTCCGACCCGCGCAACAACGGCGGCGGCTACGACACCGCCGACGTCTGGGTCCCCTCGCGCAATCCCGCGAGCCCGCCCGGCAACTGGATGAGCAACAGCAACCCGCTGCCCCAGCGGCCCACCGCCGACCGGGCGAACGCCGGCAGACCCGACCCCGACGCGGGAAGGTACGACTTCCCCGAGACCGAGTCCGCCGCGACGGGCCCGATTCCCGTCGTCAAGCCCGCCTCGGCCGGGGACGAATATCTGCCGATCTTCGCCTCTGTCGAGTCGGCCTGGTTCGAACACGGTCCGGACAGCGGCGCCACCTGGGGCTCCGCCAAGGCCGACGCCGGCTGGAGCGCCGCCGAAGCCGTCGTCGAGCCCGTACGTGACGGCGCGACGGCCGCGGGGCTGCCCAAGCGGGTGCCCAAGGCCAACCTGGTGCCCGGCTCCGCCGACACCGTCTCCGCGCCGAAGGGCGTCGCACCGATGCCGGCGGTCTCGCCGGACCGGGTGCGCAGCCGGCTCTCCAGTTTCCAGCAGGGGTTCCGGGCGGCACGTGATGACATCAGCGAGGGCAGGACGTATCCCTCCGGCCCCAGGAGTGTTGAAAGCAGGGATGAGCGGTCATGAGTGACCTGAGCCAGTCGGCACGCGGGGTGGATTGGTTAATCACCGACTTCGTCAGCTCTGTCCCCGGGGTCGCGCACGCGGTGGTCGTCTCGTCCGACGGATTACCGCTGGCGGCGTCGTCGGGGTTTCCCGCTGATCGGGCGGATCAGCTGGCGGCCATCGCGTCGGGCCTGGTGAGTTTGACGCAGGGTGCGGCGCGGGTGTTCGAGGGGGGTGCGGTCAATCAGACGATCGTGGAGATGCAGCGTGGGTTGATGCTGATCATGTCGGTCAGTGATGGTTCGTGTCTGGCTGTGCTGGCGGCTCCGGATTGTGACATGGGGTTGGTGGCGTACCAGATGACGCTGATGGTTGATCGCGCCGGTCAGGTGCTGACTCCGGCTGTGCGTGCGGAGTTGCGCGCCAGCCAGACCAGGTGATGTAGGTGACAGACCCCCGATGGAACAACGGCGGCTGGAATCCCCACAGCGGCGGTTGGAACTCCCACAACAGCGGCAGCTGGGAGCCCCCGCCTCCTCCGCAGCCCGCTAGCTCCGACCCCGCCTCGCCGGTGCGGCCCTACGCCGTCACGGGCGGGCGTACCGCGCCCAGGGTCAAGCTGGCGATGGAGGCCCTCGTGTCCTCGGCCACGGCCGAGCACCGGGAGTTCTCGCACATCACGCCCGAGTACAAAGCGATCAGCCAACTGTGCCTCCAGGTCAGATCCGTGGCCGAGGTGTCGGCCCTGCTGCGGATCCCGCTCGGCGTGGTGCGTGTGCTGATCGCCGACATGGCGGCCGAGGGCCTGGTACGGGTGCATCAGCCGCAGCTGGATGAGGGTAGGCCGGACGTCAACCTGCTGGAAAGGGTGCTCAGTGGACTTCGCAGGCTCTAGCCCCGGTTTGACCTCGACGAAGATCGTTGTCGCCGGGGGCTTCGGGGTGGGCAAGACGACGTTCGTCGGCGCGGTGTCGGAGATCATGCCGTTGACCACGGAGGCCGTCATGACGGACGCCTCCGCGGGCATCGACGATCTGGGCATGACGCCGTTGAAGTCGACCACGACCGTGGCGATGGACTTCGGCCGGGTCTCCCTCGATCGTGATCTGATCCTCTATCTGTTCGGCACGCCCGGGCAGCACCGGTTCTGGTTCATGTGGGACGACCTCGTGCGCGGGGCCATCGGCGCCGTGGTGCTGGTCGACACCCGCCGTCTGGCCGACAGCTTCCCCGCCATCGACTACTTCGAGGAGGCGCAACTGCCGTTCATCGTGGGAGTGAACGGCTGGGACGGCCAGTACGCCCACAGCGATGCCGAGGTCCGCGACGCCCTCACCCTGGCCCCGCACATCCCGATGGTGCGCCTCGACGCCAGGTCGAAGGACTCCGTCAAGGCCGCTCTGATCAACCTCGTCGAACACGCCCTCACGGTTCGGATGGCCGTGCCCGGCTGGAGCGGCTAGCAGAGCGGCTAGGCTGGACGCTTAGACGTACCTTCGCTTCGAGGACTGGCCAACCACGTGTTCGAGACGCTATCCGACCGGTTGACATCGGTCTTCTCCTCCCTCCGATCCAAGGGGCGGCTGTCCGATGCCGACATCGACGCCACCACCCGTGAGATCCGCATCGCGCTGCTCGAGGCCGACGTCGCCCTTCCTGTGGTCAAGGCGTTCGTCGCCCAGGTCAAAGAGCGCGCCCGCGGCGCAGAGGTCTCCCAGGCGCTGAACCCGGCGCAGCAGGTCGTCAAGATCGTCAATGACGAGCTGATCGGGATCCTCGGCGGTGAGACCCGCAGGCTCCGCTTCGCCAAGACGCCGCCGACCATCATCATGCTCGCCGGCCTCCAGGGCGCGGGCAAGACCACACTGGCGGGCAAGCTGGCCCGATGGCTGCGCGAGCAGGGGCACGCGCCCATGCTGGTCGCCGCCGACCTCCAGCGGCCCAACGCCGTCCAGCAGCTCGAGGTCGTGGGCGAGCGCGCCGAGGTCGCCGTCTACGCGCCCGAGCCGGGCAACGGCGTCGGCGACCCGATCGGCGTCGCCCGCGGCTCCATCGACGAGGCCAGGCGCCTGCAGCACGACATCGTCATCATCGACACCGCGGGCCGGCTCGGCATCGACCAGGAGATGATGCGCCAGGCCGCCGACATCCGCGACGCGGTCTCACCCGACGAGGTCCTGTTCGTCGTCGACGCCATGATCGGCCAGGACGCCGTCACGACGGCGCAGGCCTTCATGGAGGGCGTCGGCTTCGACGGCGTCGTGCTGACCAAGCTCGACGGCGACGCCCGCGGCGGCGCGGCGCTGTCGGTCAGGCACATCACCGGCCGGCCCATCATGTTCGCCTCCACGGGCGAGAAACTGGAAGACTTCGACGCCTTCCACCCCGACCGGATGGCCTCCCGCATCCTCGACATGGGTGACATCCTCACCCTGATCGAGCAGGCCCAGAAGACGTTCGACGAGGAGCAGGCCGCCAAGATGGCGGGCAAGCTCACCTCGGGCGAGAACTTCACGCTCGAAGACTTCCTCGAGCAGATGCAGATGGTCCAGAAGATGGGGCCGATCAAGAACCTGCTCGGCATGATGCCCGGCATGGGGCAGATGCGCGACCAGATCAACTCCATCGACGACCGCGACCTCGACCGCATCGCGGCCATCATCCGCTCGATGACCCCGGGCGAGCGCCAGGACCCCAAAATCATCAACGGCTCTCGCCGCGCCCGCATCGCCGCCGGTTCCGGCGTCACCGTCAGCGCCGTCAACAACCTCGTCACCCGCTTCTTCGAGGCCCAGAAGATGATGAAGCGGATGGCCGGCGGCATGGGCATCCCCGGCATGCCGGGCGGGAGCGGCGGCCGCGGCAAGGGCGGCAAGTCGAAGAAGGGCAAGAAGGGGCGGCGCGTCAGCGGCGACCCGCGCAAGGCCGCCCTCGGCAAACCCGCCGCCGACACGCCCGCCGAGCCCAAGCAGGGCGGGGGAGCGCTGGGCAATCTCGGCGGCAAACTGCCGCCGGGGGTGGAGTTGCCGCCCGGCTTCGACCCTTCCAAGCTCCGCCTCCCCGGCCAGAAGTAACCACACCCCCGCCGGCGCCCACCTCATCCGGGCGCCCGGCGGGCCCACCACCCGACCTCCGGCCGTCCCGGCCCGCGCCCTCGGTCGTCCCGGTCACCGCGCCTCCTACCGGTCCGGCCACCGCACCCCCGGCCGTCCCGGTCACCGCGCCTCCTACCGGTCGGTTACCGCGCCTCCATCGCCCCCGGCCATCGCGCCTCTGGCGGCTTGGTTATCGCGTTTCCGTTCGGTCGGGTTGCCGCACCTCCCGCCAGCCGGCGCGGCCATTACGCTTCCGGTCGATCATGTTATGCCGTATCAGGTCGGCCGGGTCATTGTGCCTCGGGTCGGCATGGTCAGTGCGCCGCCGGTTCGGTCGGTCGGTCACCACTCCTCCCAGCGGACGGACCACCGTGTCCGACCACCGCGCCTCCGGCCGCTCCGGAGGCGCGGTGGTCGGACACGGTGGTCCG